>JBEKAD010000726.1:0-2633 GCA_050018435.1 Terriglobia bacterium | reverse complement strand
CCCTGAGCCGCCGAAGGTCCTCCCATCCGCTCCCTCGAAAAGCGCTGTGTAGACAATTTCGCCCCGAGGCAGGTAGGCAGGCTTCAGACAGTCGGCAGGGCAGTGAGTGACCCGTCGCGCGCCAGAGCCGTCCACGTTCATTTCCCAGATTTGCCAAGGTGAATCCGGCGTTTCCTTGCCGGCGAACAGCACACGCGCGCCGTCAAAGGAAGTGCGGGGATCGGCCGCCGTGAAGAACTCCGGAGTCAGGCAGTGGGGAGTATGGTCGGATGGAGCTAGCCTCAGCAAACGGCTGCCTTGGGGGAAGCGATGGGAGAGGAGGCCGGGGCGGACCTCGGGCGCTTGGACAATTATCAGGTCAGGCCGCGCTTCAGCCTGATCTGCCCGCGCGAGCTCCTGCGAATTCCTCAAACGCTTGCTTTGGACGCAAGCGTCGCCGTGGCTACCACTCTTGGGGGTGTGCGCTCCTGCCGCCAAGGTCCTTGGCGCGAGCGACAGTCCTAGCCCGGCGATGAGAATCAATTGCCAAGCTCCTGCGGATTTGGTCATCGACAAGATTGACCTACTGGGACGGCTCGTGAATGAGGGAGCCGCAGAATCACTTTTGGTAATCCGAAATTGACCACCGACTACCGATTTCCATGAAGTTCCAAGAACCTTCTGGAACCCGATATGAGTCTTGACCCTACTGTGGGAAGATGGGGATGTCGATGACCTATATCAATAAATCGCATGTCAGCGGTCAATCTGAACGATGTAATTGTTTTATTGTTTGGGCTTAATGTTTTTATTACCAGTGGGTTAGGGCGATAGCTGATGAAAATGGGTGCGTGGTTCTCAGGCACCGAGGCAGAGACTTTCTTTTTGACGCCCCGAGCCGAGACCTCTCCCTTAACCACACGCTCATATTGATGATTTCGGCACCACCTTCCATTTACCTTGGCCACTCGGAAGAGTATTGATACTTGGAGCAAAAGGAGGAGTGTGCGGGGGAATTGTGAAACTTGGTATGTAGCGACCGGATTGGAAAAGACGACCATCCATTTTTGGAAATGATTTTTCGCTATTCAAGAAAAATCCGGCAATAACGGAATAGACTTTTACCTTCAATGCCTTTACGAAATCAATCGAGGATTTCTGTTGACTTATCATCACGAATTAAGTAATTATTCGACCGAACTGAGTGCTTTTTGCTTTGTGGGAAGCGTTGCTTCGGGCGTCGACGGAGCTAGCCAGCAAAGTCATAGGACCAGGAAACTCCCGATCATGAGATCTACGGACCACCCTAAGGCTTTCAATATGATCTGGATCTGCCGTCTTGCTCTCTTATTCTTAGGGAGGATGGGACCGATAAGTCTCTTAGAGTCAATGACCTATGAAAGACATTTCCCCTTGGATCGGTTGGGCGACAAACGGCCTATTACGAACTATTACGAACTATGAAGGCGTATGAAGGATTGTTCATGGCGGGCGAGAACCACCTTTCTAGCCTGGGGAGGTACTACGAATATCTTACTTGATGGGGACGGTTTCTCCCCTCCGAATTGGTGGAGGTGTCTTCTCACCTGTCAGCCCCGCTCCCAACACGACGATCTCGTTCCTTGTCATAATGGCTTCAGTCACTTCTCCCCACTCGACGCCTCAAGATGCGACGAATTTCAATCAGCGAATGCGCAGAACGGGAGCCAACGACCCAGCAGGTGCCCGTGTTCATGATGGAAGTCAGGCGCCTGCCGAAAATCCGACGTGGTTAGGTGCCAGGCAGATATTGTTTCCATAATCCTCCATGAGCGCACGCGGCATATCGTTCAGCGGAAAAGGCTCCCTGGAGACACGAGAGGGACGAAATGGTTAAACAGATTCCAGAGGGACTAGCAGGCGTTTTTGCGGCCTTACCCACTCCTTTTGGGCCGGGAGGAAACCCGTTGTGGGAGGCCCTGGATGCGCTGGTGGATTTTGGCCTCGACCGCGGGCTGAAAGGGCTATGCCTGGGAGGAGCCACGGGCGAATACGCCGCTTGCAGTGTGGAGCATCGGCTCGAGATGTTCCAGCGTGTGGCCCGCCGGGTGAAAGGGCGCGCGCGACTCATCTGCGCCATCGGGGGCGAACACGCCGGTCATGTCAGGCAGTTGGCTCGCGCCGCCGTTAACTGCGGAGCGATGGCGCTTCTCTTTCCGCCGCCCGGGTTCCTGCCTTATGCGCAGGACGATTTGGTGGACATCATGGGGCAGGTCAGCGCCGATTTGCCCTTGCCGGTGCTGATCTACAACATTCCCCAATGCACGCGCGACCTGGGGCTCGCGAGCGTCCTGCGCCTGATCGCTACGGTTCCGAACATTATCGGCCTCAAGGACAGCTCGGGGCACAAACCTAACTTGGCGGAGATTCAAGCGGCGCAAGCTCAGGGGCCGCTGGTGTTCATGATTGGCAGCGACGACCTGTTTCTGGAAGCCTTCGAGCACGGCGCGGTGGGCTCCATCTCGGGCATCGCCGGCGCCTGCCCGGAGCTGATTCTGCCCCTTTACGAAGCTCTGCGAGCGGGAAAAAAGGAAGAAGCACGCGCCTTGCAAGCCCGGCTGGATGAGTTCATCTTCCACATCTGCGGCCTTCCCTCGCCTTGGGCCATGAAACTC
>JBEKAD010000725.1:0-2656 GCA_050018435.1 Terriglobia bacterium | reverse complement strand
GGAGGGGTGCTCGGACCCAGGCCGTTGGCCTGGGCTGAGGTAGTTCGCCCCTTTGGGGCTCGATTGGGCATCAGCAGCATCAGCACCCCCGGTGTCCAGCAAAAGATGTGGGACACGATCAGCGGGGGCGAGGGGGGCGTTAATTTGATTTTTCTACCTTCTGTCGCCCGCCCATAAGTTCGGTGGACTTTCAGTTGCGGCGACCGAGGGGGCGCTGATTTGAATCTACCACCCTCGCCCCCTTGGCGGAGAGGGTGGCGCGAAGCACCGGGTGAGGGGGTCACCAGGAACGAAGTAAGAAGTAATTTCCTTCGGCCCCTTAAATGAACAACCTTGCGGCTAAAGAGAATTAGGAACAAGGCCGATTCTACCCTACGGGGAAACTTTCGCTGGGGCCAGAGACACCGTGCTGACCCGAGTGAGGGGGAGTTGTGCGCCTGGAAAACGTATGATTAACCGATTGCTTCCGAAAGTCCTCGTGGTGGACGACGATCCTGCCGTGCGTATGTTTTTCCGTGAGGCCCTAAAGCCCATCACCGCCCATGTGGCCGAGGCCGGTGATGCCGCGTTCGCCCTGGAATCGATCGAGAGCGGTGATTTCGACATCATCGTGTGCGACGTCTGGATGCCCGGCGCCTCAGGGCTGGACCTTCTATCCATGGCGCAACAAACCCGGTGGGACGTCGGGTTTATCCTGGTGACGGGAGAGATTCAGGCTGAGACGGTCATTACGGCACTACGCATGCAAGCCTCTGACTTCCTGCTAAAGCCTTTGATGGCAGAAGAAGTGACATGCTCCGTGACGCGCGCCTTTGAGCGCCTGGTGGCGGCGCGGCAGGCGCGAGCTTACCAGGGCTCGCTTGAAAGCAGCATCCAACGCCGCACGCACGAGCTCGAGGTGGCGCTGAGCGAACTCGAATCCAATTACCAGATGACCTTGGAAGCGCTGGTGGCGGCCCTCGATGCGCGCGAGCACAAGACGTTTTCGCATTCCTTTCGGGTGCGCGCCTACACGCGCTACCTGGCGCGACGGGCAGGTTACCCACCGGCGCTTTTGCCTTCGCTCGAACAAGGCGCCTTGCTGCACGATATCGGGAAGATAGCCGTCGCCGACGCGATTCTCCTGAAGCCCGCCAAGCTCACCGCGGAAGAATGGGTCGATATGCGCAAGCACCCCACCGCCGGTGACGAAATCCTCAAGCGTGTTCCGTTTTTGCGCCCGGCCAGCGCCATCGTGCGGCATCACCACGAACGCTTTGACGGAACGGGCTACCCTGACGCCCTGAAAGGCGCTGAAATCCCACTGGGGGCGCGGCTATTTACGGTGGCCGACACGCTGGACGCCATGACCTCCGACCGCACCTATCGCAAAGGCCCAGGATTTGAGGCGGCGCGGGCGGAGATTCACCGGCACAGCGGAAGGCAGTTTGACCCGCATATCGTGGAGCTGTTCCTCAAGATTTCCCCCGCCACGTGGGTGCAGGTGCGCGGAGAGGCGGGGAACAGCTCCACCCTGGTGAAATGAAATTTCCGCTCGAGTTCCCTGGTTTCCGAGCCATTCGACCGCGCCCGGATTCAGGCGCGCGCGACGACTCTGCGCGCCGGCTGCCGCACGCGGTTAGATGGCGACTCCAATTTGCGTGATATCGCTACTGGCAATCTCACGGGCACAAAGTATTCAGCCGGATAGAGATAGTCTTCCCCCGATTCGTCGATGACTCGCGCCTACCCTGTCTCGCGCGGCCGACCGGTCGCTCAGAACTTGATAGACCTTCCTCGGTTTCAAATCGTCCGCGCCGCCGTTGCGGATACAAAGCACAAACCTCGATCTTGATTTCTCATTTTTCATGATGGTCAGTTCAAAAAGCGTTTAGTCTTCCAGCCGGTCCGGCCAACGGGCCAGATCTGCCCGTTTGTTGTCTCGTCCGACCTGCCTATTATTACCGATCCCGGTCAGTCCACTTGAGCACGTCGTCGAGTCGACGGCGTGCTTAAGTAAACGCCTGTGGGGCGCCGCCCCTCTGCTTTCGCGCGTATGCTATACGCGCCGTTCAAAGCAGAGGAAGTGCAGTTTTGTGCGGGCGGGCTGCCGGTTGAAACTATGTTCTCAGGGATAAATCTCCATTTCCCAATACGGGCCTTCTCCCACAAGCGTTCCGGGAGCGTGTCTTGTTGTGTGTCGAAAGCTGCGGTTGTGATCTTTTCAGGAAAGAAGTGAATTCTGGTCGAAGGCAATCCGCCAAAGCACGGTGGGCCCCAACAGATTGCCTTATATTAGACCGGAAGTTTCTACTTTGCTAGAACAGGATCTTCTCACTTTGCTACGACACACCCAGACTGCCGAATTGCGCTGATTATGTCGTTGGCGTAGTCTCTTGCCTCCTTTGCGTTGTCAACTTTCGGGTCATAACAAATCTCCGCGAAAACTATCCTTCCGTCGTCGCAATACGGTTTTAGATACGCAATTATTCTTCTTACCTGCCTTCGGCTCAGCCTTCGTGGGAGGCTCCGATGCCTAACTAGATTGAAGAAGAAATCGCCGAAAATGGCAACAACGTAAACCAGAATTACGACCAGGATCGTCAACTGGAACTTGTCGCAAGTTAGTGACCCCATTTTCCAGGAAATGAAGATTGTTACCAATCCTGTGACCAAT
>JBEKAD010000724.1:0-2685 GCA_050018435.1 Terriglobia bacterium | reverse complement strand
CCTGGAGACCACGACGAGTACAACCGGCGTCATGGTCGGCACCCCTGCCTATATGGCCCCCGAGCAGGCCGAAAGCAAGCCTACGGATACCCGCAGTGACATCTACTCGCTCGGCCTGGTCCTCTACGAAATGTTCACCGGGCAATCCGCCTTCCGCGCCGATACTCCGGTGGGGCTCGCCTTGAAGCAAATCCACGACACGCCGCCCGCCCCGCGCGAGGTGGAGCCTGCGCTCCCGGCGCATGTCGAGAAGGCCATCCTGAAATGCCTGGAAAAGAACCCCGCCAAGCGGTTCCAATCGGTAGACGAACTCGAAGCGGCGCTCACCAAGAAACCGGAAGCCAAGCCCGCCGTAGGAGAAGGCGAGGGAGGCGAAGTCGCGCTGCCTATTTCCCTCGCGACGTGGCAGCGATCCGACTGGTTCTTGCTGGCCTCCGGGATTCTCGGTGCGGTTGTGTTCTTCTTGTGTTTCTATCATTGGCATCCAGCCGCCGCGTCGGTTATTGAGCTGAATGCCGACCAACAAAGGCAAATCGCCGCCGAGGCGCTGAAAAGGCTCCAATCAGATCTGATTGTCGAAAGGCCCGAGCTGGATTTTGGACTTATGTACCACGTTTTTGCCGGCGACGAGGGTTTGGGGGGTTGGACTGGAAGGTTGAAAAGGTCGGAAGCGGAAGGAAAGGGCTCGGAGGGCATCTACTATACTAACGTCCGAGGAAGACTTCAGGGTCTATTCTTGCCTTTGCCGGAAACAGACGTGCACGACCAGCACGGATCTGCACCCGACGATGCGTCCACGACCAGGATGGAAAAAATTGCTCAGACCGCAGCCGAAGACTTGTTCGGCGAAAATCTTTCGGCGACCAAAGCCACGGCGAGGGCCACTTGGTACCCTCCGGACCGGCGCTGGGTAGTGCGTTTCTCGTGGGCCCTGCCGCAGCACCCTCAAGGATTGGTGACGAAGGTCAGCGTCGAAGTTGAGGATTCACGATTGGCTTCTATTTGGCGCCGGACTGTCCTTGAACCTTCCCACGAACAGGCATTCTTTCGCAAAGCATACTTCCCCCCGCTCCGCTACTTTGTTGCCGGCCTCTTGATGGTCTGGTTCACCTTGATTCTCTTCTTTGCGCGGAGGGTCTACCGGGAGCCCCGGTCTCTTCAAAACCTTCGATTGGCAATTCTCATCGGGCTGGGGGGAGCGGTGGCAATGTCTCCACTCTTTCGTCCCTCGCCTGGAGTCGGCGCCCCGCCCGAGGCGTCAATCATGATTCAAGTGGTCTGGGAGGGGATCACCTTCTGTATGTTAACTCTCCTGTCCTACGCCGGTCTGAACACCGTGCTTTACTACTTGCGCCGGTGCTTCCCGGTCCAGGCCGCCAACTATCTCCGCCTTCTCCGTGAGCATGTATTCGCAAGGACGGCGGGCCTGGAAATGCTGCGAGGAGTTCTTGCGGGCGCAGCATTTGGCGGTGTCTGGATGGCCTTGGTGTCGTTGGCAGGAGTGTGGGGCAAGGCCTCAGCGGGAATGATCTTCTGGCTGGCGCCGTATGGCGACATAGAGAGATTCCCCGTCATGTCCGGCTTCCAGCCCAGGGTCGTTCCCGTTTTGCTGATGGGGGAGGTCTTGCTCATTGCATGGCTTCTGGTCGCCCTTCCTCTGAGCTTGCTCAGCCGGGCAACGGCGCGTTGGCAGGTTCTCCTGGCCGCGCTCAGCGCGCTATGGATGGCACTGGGTTGCAGCCTGGCGGGCGCGATGGTATTTCCGACCCTGCCTTATTACATTTTCGTTGTCTTGCAAGCGGTCTTCTGCGGCGCGGTCTTTCTCCGTTATGGACTCCTGGCCACCCTGAGCGCCGTCTTCACGATTGAAGTCGGCCTCCTGGCGTTTCCGTTCCTGGAAATCTTCCAGAACGTCGATCCCCTGCCTTACGCCATTCCTGTCGTTCTGTGGTTCCTGCTCCTGCTGGCCGCCGCCGGCCTCTATTTCCGGCCGCAGGTGGCCGGCGCCTACCGTCGCGTGGTAGCAGTATTCGAGTGAGCATACTTCATCACACCCATTTCCCTGCCACCGAACTCTTCCAGGATGTGATAGTGGGTAGCCATCACGGTGTCGCCGCGGCTACCCGCTTGAATTAGAAGATGACCTTCACTTGGATGATGGTCGAGACCGGCTTGCCTCTTACCGTCGGTGGGTTGAATTTCCATCCCTTGGCAGCCGCCATCACCTGCGGTCCCAGGCCATAAACATCAGCAATCATTCTTGTCGGAGTAACATTCCCGTTTGGGTCGATGTTGATGGTGAGGACGACATAAGCTCCCGCCGGTGCGCCCGCCATGGGAGGCATCGCAAGGTTAATAGGCTTCAGGCCCCCATCAACATTGATGTCTGGGACTATCATCCCTTTCTGCACCGGCCGGTTCAACGGCTGGTATTCACCCGAGGTAAGTAGTGTGACCACAGGGTAACCCGGTGGAGTTGGCAGCGAAATTGGCGGCGGAATTGGCGGCGGAAGTGGCGGCGGAAGTGGCGGCGGAAGTGGCGGCGTTGAGCAGAGCTTGTTGGCATGAGCCGGACCCCCGGAAGTGGGGGGGGGGGGGGTTGGGGGTGGGGCGAATGATATGCGTGGTTCATTTGGGGGGTGGTTGGGAGTTAATGATATAAGAGGGTGGGGGCGGAGAAGAGGA
>JBEKAD010000723.1:0-3592 GCA_050018435.1 Terriglobia bacterium | reverse complement strand
CGCTGAAGGCCGGTGTCCGGCCTCGGGGGGTGATCGATGACTCTTGTACGCTACCTGCTCCGGCTACCGGTCAGGAACCAAGCCTGGCTCCCCGGCTTCGAACGACGACGCACTCCCCGCCATCGCTGCCCATGCCAACAAGACGAGAACGGGCGCAAGAAGGTACATCGGCTTCGCATGGAACATCAGCAGGCACGCGGGAATCACATACAGCGCGGCGATGACGGCCGTCCGCGCCGGACGCCAAGGTGATCTCTCCGGGTACCGGGCCGAACCGAGTGTCAGCAGCACAGCAATCAGGGTCGGGCTTAGGTCATGAATCAAGAGATGAAATGCTGTGACCTGCGAGATCACCAGCGCCGCCGCAAACATCAGGTCGAACGGTTGGCCCTCCCCGGGGCCTTGGCGATGCCACCGCCAAGCCACATACCCGATCAGAAAAACTGAAGCCAGCACAACCACCCCGTTGGTGGTAGATCCCGGAAGCACTGACGTCAAAATGGCATGGAAGAAGCCTCGGAGATTGGGCATCGCCGAAACCTCGATGGCATAAGGGGGATAGGTTGGACGCCTCATGGTATCGACCAGCAGGTTCACGTAACCGATCATTCCCGCTGGTCCGACGGCGATGAGCGACACCACGCCCAGCATGAAAGCTGCCCAGGTAAACCCGGCGACAAGCCTCCACTTGCCCTTCAGCAGGAAAATCAAGGCCAAAGGCGCCGCGACGGCAAACTTGAATAATCCGAGACCGACAAAGACTCCCGCCCACCCATCGCGGCGACGCTTCAAACAGACAAAAGCCAACGACAGTAAGACCAGAAGGAGAATCGACGTCTGCCCCTGCATCAGCGCAACCCATACCGGAAAGAAGACGAAGCACACCCAGAGGTAGTGAAGTGAGGATGTACACAAAGAGTACCCACAGCACGATATTGACCGCTCCCCAGATCACATAAGCAGCCGTGTAGGGCAACAGGGCGAACGGAGCGAATAACCAAGCCTCAAAGGGCGGATGGTTGAACACGAACACGCCGCCCCAATGGAACAGCCCCTCCTCCACCTGGGCCTGCTTCTGCAAGTCATAAAGCCTGGCTCCCTCCCCTTGGCTCACGATTCGAGCCGCGGCGTAAACGTTGGTGAAGTCACGGGTGAGCGTAGAAAGCGCCAGTGCATTTACGAGCACTACGCCGAAAAGTATCGCTGCGGAAATTCCCACCGCGACCTGCACCTGCCGCTCGGTCGGGACTTGCGTGGCTGGCACCTTTCACCTCAGCTCCGGCAACGTACTTGCCGACCCAATCCTCGGCGCCGCCGGTTTAGGAACTCAAATCATCAGAATCCGGATCACTTACTTGGGACTCCCAACGAAGTCCGGGCCACGCACGAACAGCACACACATCTTGTTGCCATACACTTTCTTCCATTCCGGCGAGGCTTGCAAGAGCGCAGCGAGCCCTGCCCCGGAGGGAATAAGGCAGGATCGTACATGGTATTTTGGGAGCAGCCAGGCGGGGCGCGGCGACGAGCAACGCTCCCAGGAAGCCGGCGAACGAGAATACCTGTCGCCACGAAAATGCGGCCGCCGGATTCGGACTCGCCTGCAACTTGGCTGACACCCCGGGGTCATTCATGATCGCTCGCTGGGGCGATTTTGCTGCCAAAGAACCGCGTGCTGCGCCGATCTCCCTAAGATTTCTGTCCCGGCGGCGGGGCCGGGCGGCGGAGCACGAACAGTACGCTGAGATCATCCTCGTAAACTCTCTGCCATGCCGGTTGGGCAGCCAGCCAGCCGCTAAGCGAACCGCTACGCTCAACCAAGCAGGAGCGTACTCCGTATTTTTCGAGAAGTGACAGCGCTTCGGGGGCGGGCTGAATGATCCTGACGTAATCGGCCAGCACCCCCGAGGGCTCATAGGCGTCGGAGCGGCCGTCGATGAAAACCTTTTGCTGCCCTTGCGAAGCCCAAATCAGATAACCGCCCCAAAAATCGTCGTTGAACATCGGTCCGGGAACCGGATGCGCGCGCAAGTAATCCACTACCCGGCGCGGTTGATTGCGATCGATGAGGCGCTGCAAGGATGCCGAGGATGGAAAAAAGACCACTACCACCGCCGCGAAGAGTGCGATGAGAGCGGCATTCAACACCGGCAGGTTTTTATCCGGCTCGTAGACGGGGAACAGCTCCGCCAGCAGGCCGGCGAGGACGGGCGCCAGGACGATGGCGAAAAAAACCACGAAGCGTTGATGTCGGCACGCCAAATACGCGGCGAGCAACACCAGGGCCACCGCTTCCGGACGCTGGGTGCGGCGCAGAGCCACGAGGCCGACGGCAAAGGCCAGGAGCAGAAACAGGAACCACACCCCAAAAAACTCACGGAAGGCGAGCGGTTGCCATTCTTGAAAGTAAGTCAAGTTCACGTGCTGCGCGGTGATTCCCAGCTCGTAGCGGAGCAGCCGCGGCCCGTACGGATTCACAAGAAGCGCTGCCACGCAAAGCAAAACCACCAACGCCAGATGCCATCGTTGGCGCGGCAGCCATGCTTTACCCTCGAAATGGCCCAGGCGAAAATCTCTCAGGCCCGCCACCCCATAAATCGCCAGGGCCGCCAAGCCCAGAGTGAAAGTGCCGTGCGTGTTCACCCAAAGCACGAACACCAGCGGGAGAACCCAAAGGTTCGTCTGCCCGCCCCGGCGATAGCGCTCCAGGCAAATCAAGGTGATGAGCAGGAAAATGTACCCCAAAAGCTGAGGCCGCACGCTGAAGCAACTGCCCAGCAGGGGCAGTGCGAGGGCGGTGGCGGCAAAGGCGCTTTTGGGATTGCCGCTCGCGAGGCTCGCCGCGTAATAAACCAGAAGAACGATCATCGAGACCAGCGCGGTGAGCAGCGCCAGGAGCGCGCGTGGGCCGCCCAGGCGCGAGGTAACCGCCATGAACACCTCGCCCAGCCATTCGTAGGCGAGCCATTCGTTGTTGGGCGCCGTGAACGAATAGTAGTTGGTCGTAGGCCAATGGTGGGTAGTGAGAATTCGCTGGCCGGCCGCCATATGCCAGTATGTGTCGCCCTCGACGAACGTGGCGTGCCAGTGCCCGGCGGGGAGCGCCGCGTCATGGGCGAGGCGAAGGGACAGATTCAGGAATACGGCAGCCACCAGCAAGGCCGCAAGAAAAACGGGGAAGGAGAATGCTTTTCGCGCCCACGCTCGGACCGTGGTGTCAGCGGCTGGATCCACGCGAGCTCCTCCGCCGGTTCAAGGGTTCGGCGCTGGCATCGTTTCGAGAGTTGACGGACTCGGCCAGGCGCGGCCTTCTTACATACAGCACACTCAGTTGGTCGCCGTAAATCTTCTGCCATCCCGGCGAAGCATCCAGCAGGGTCACCAGTGTTTCGTCATGCCCGAGGAGGCACGACTGGACGTTATACGCGTTCAAGAGAAAGGGCGCGGGGAATGCAAGCCGGGCGATGTTGAGATAATCGACGAACACCCCGGTGCGCTCGTAAATATCCGCGCGCCCGTCGATAAACACCTTGTTTACGTCCGACATTTGCCAAATCAAATACCCGCCGTACCCGTAACTGTTCAGCATAGG
>JBEKAD010000722.1:0-4235 GCA_050018435.1 Terriglobia bacterium | reverse complement strand
AGTTGCCGCGTTTCCCGCGAGCCTTCTCGCGGGATGGATGTGGCAACGCTACTCGCCCGCTGCGCCCTTTGCCCTTTCCAGCCTTCTCGCTTTTGTCGCCGGTGTGCTCTTAGTCTTTGCGTAAGTGGTTAATGGCGTGGATTAGTCCAGCCAGTAGTTCGGCGCCTCCTTAGTAATGATGACGTCGTGGACGTGGCTTTCGCGCAAGCCGGCGGAGGTAATGCGCACGAAGCGGCCGCGCTGTTGCAATTCCTGAATGGTGGCGCTGCCGCAATAGCCCATGCCGGAACGCAAGCCGCCCACCAGTTGCGCCACGAGCTCCGCCAGATTGCCTTTGTACGGGACGCGTCCCTCGATGCCTTCCGGAACCAGTTTGGAAATTTCCCCCCGCGCCACTTCCCGCTCCTGGGAGTAGCGGTCGCCGGAGCCGGCGGTCATGGCGGCGATCGATCCCATGCCCCGATAAGATTTGAAGCTGCGCCCCTGGTAGAGAATGGTCTCGCCCGGGCTTTCTTCCGTGCCGGCAAACAGGCCGCCGAGCATCACCGAGCTGGCACCCGCGGCGATGGCTTTGGGAAGGTCACCGGAGAACTTGATGCCCCCATCGGCAATAATGGGCACGTCGGCCTTCGCGGCTGCCCGCGCGCATTCGGCGATGGCGGTGATCTGCGGCACGCCGGCGCCCGTCACCACCCGCGTGGTGCAAATGGAACCGGGGCCAATTCCCACTTTCACGCCGTCCACGCCCAGTTGCAGCAGGTCGCACGCGCCCGCGAACGTGGCCACGTTGCCGGCCACCAGGTCGACGTCAGGGAATCGGTTCTTCAAGTTCTGGACCGCGTCGAGCACCCGCGTGGAATGGCCATGGGCGGTGTCCACCACCAGCAAGTCCACCTTGGCCTTTACCAACTCCGCCGCGCGTTCCAGGTAATCGCCCGTGGCCCCCAGGGCGGCACCCACGCGCAGTCGCCCCTGCTCGTCCTTGCAGGCAATAGGGTACTTGATCTTTTTCTGAATATCCTTGACGGTAATGAGCCCGCGAAGATTATAGGATTCATCGACGACCAGAAGTTTTTCCACGCGGTGGCGATGGAGAATCTTCTCGGCTTCTTCCAGGGTCGTTCCGATGGCGACGGTAATCAGGTTGTCCTTGGTCATCACCGCTTCCACCGGCAGGTCGAGGCGGTCCTCGAAGCGCAGGTCACGGTTGGTCAGGATGCCCACCAGCTTGCCCTCTTGGGTCACGGGCACGCCGGAGATCTTGTACTTCTTCATGATGTCGAGCGCCTCGGCGATCAGGTTTTTGGGGCCGATGGTGACGGGGTCGACAATCATGCCGCTTTCGGAGCGCTTTACCTTATCCACTTCCAGCGCCTGATGGGCAATCGACATGCTGCGATGAACGATTCCAATGCCGCCCTGCTGCGCCAGGGCAATCGCCAGGCGCGATTCCGTCACCGTGTCCATCGCGGCGCTGACGATGGGAATGTTCAGGGTGATATGGCGAGTCACCCGCGTGCGCGTATCAACTTGGGTTGGTAAGACTGCGGATTTGCCGGGAACCAGCAAGACATCATCGAAAGTTAGCCCCTCCGGAATCGGACCGTCCAACATAGCCCCCCTCTTCTCGCCGCACTGTGCAAAATGTAATGGCTCATTCTAATTCGCGCCTCCTTCGAGCGTCAAGGAATTGTCGATTTTCGATTGCCGATTGCCGATTTTCCATTTGCGATTGGTGATTGGTGATTGGTGATTCTCGATTTTCCATGTTCGATTTTCGCTTCGGTGGGGGGGAATTCGCGAATCTCGACTTTCGTTTTGCGCGTCGAGATCTTTTTGCATGTAGCCCTGTCCTTTCCCACTTTAAGTCTGCCAGTTTGGATTTCAGCGGCTCCGCTTGGCCCGTATACCTTCGCACCTTAGCAACTTGGAGCAGACAGCGGAGCAATCGACAATCGTCAATCGAAAATCGACAATTCCCCACGTTTGCCTGCTGGTGTAGACTCCGGTGCATGGTCTTCATGGCCATTGAACGCTTCAAGCCGGGTAGCATCGCGCTCATCGCTGAACGCTTCCAACGTAGCGGCAGTGTGCCGCTATTTCGGAAGCCGCGACCGCATCAATCACATGCACTTCCGCAACGTCCGCGTACAGACGCCGCGCGAGAAATACACGGAAGTCTTTCTGGACGAGGGCCAAGTGGATCTGTTCGCCGTGATGAAGGAGTTGGTCCGGGAGAAGTAACCCCGCTTAATCTACCCGGAGCATCCCCGCGGGCTCGAGGCCGACCGCGAACTCGCCGGTTTCAAGTCCCATTACCCGGGCGGGAGGTCTTACATCGGCTATGCCTACAACGTGGGCTATACACGGGCGATGCTCCAAGCCTCCTTGGCGTCCTCAAAGGCCACACTTGAATTGGGATTTCAATCTGGCCCGCTCGAAGCGGCCCTGGAGCGCGCCATTCGCTGGTACAGTGAGAATGGTTACGTTAAGAAGGGCCTTCGACATCGCGCGGCCCGTGAACGCGCCGCCTGACCCGGATTTCTCACCACGGGTTTGGAAGGGCGGGGCTTTGCAGGCTGCGGAAAAACGCTACACTGTGGGAAGGTGTTTTGCCTGTCTCGCGCCGGGTTGAGTGAGCGGAAGGCGGTAGCTGGCGCTACCGCACTCCAAGGCGGGCTGCGCCCGCAAGGCTTCATGAGCGCATGATCATAGACGACCAGTTTCTGACTTCAGCGATAGCAGTGCTGAGCTGATGTAGCGCCGACCTTTAGAGGCTGCCCTGAGCGGGGCGAAGGGTCGGCACGTGCTGAGCTAAAGCTCAGCGCTACAACACCTCATCAACCTCCTAAATCATGATGACCAAGGCTCTGGTTGCCTTCGCCCTGGAGGACGAATTTGCTCCCTGGCGACGTAGACATTGCTTTCGCCCGGTCTCGGCTTCACAGCACCCCGTCTCTGTGACCTCTTTCGGCGCCACCGAAGTGTATGTGGCGCTCGCCGGAGCGGGCGCGCCCGACGCTCACCACTTCAATGATTTGGTGACACAGTTCACACCCTCGCTGGGAATCGTAACGGGAGTTGCCGCCGGCCTTAAACCGGAATGGCGGCCCGGGGACCTGCTGGTGGCGCAATCGGTATCTGGCCCGGGCGGCGAGGCGAGAATCCCCGGCGCCCCGAACCTTGTCGAACGCGCCGTGCAATGCGGAGCGAAGCCGGCGCCCGTGCTGATTACGCTGCCGCGCATTGCCCGCACCATCGCGGAAAAGGTGCGCTTGGCGAGCTTGGGCGACGCGGCAGATATGGAAAGCTTGCCTTTGCTGAAGCAATGGTCAGCCCGCGGCATCCCCTCCCTCGCCCTGCGCGTGATTCTCGACCCGGTGGAAATGCCCATGACCTGCGATTTTGAAGCCGCCATGGATGCTCACGGGCAGGTGCGGATCACCCAAATCCTGGCCCAGTTGGCCCGCCGGCCCCAACTCCTCCCGGACTTCCTCCACCTGGCGCGGCAAAGCCGCCGCGCCTTGATGATTTTGGCCCGCTTTTTAGATCGATTTTTCGAACTCCTGGACCGTCAATCCTCCGCACGTTGAGGGAACGGAGAAATATGGTTCACCAACAGCAGTTTTTCCTTCGCACCACAGGGCAAGGCGACATGCACGACATCACGCCTCAGGTCGCTGCCGCCGTCGCCGCGTCGAGCGTCAAGACCGGGACCGTCAACGTTTTCAATATCGGCAGCACGGCGGCCATCGGCACCATCGAGTTTGAGCCCGGGCTACAGCGGGACCTGCCGGCCATCCTCAACAAGCTCATCCCCCCCAGTCGTAACTACGGCCACGAGCAGGCGTGGCACGACGGCAACGGCCATTCGCATTTGCAGGCAACCCTGCTGTGGCCTTCACTGACCGTGCCCATCGCCGAGGGCGAACTGCTGCTCGGAACATGGCAGCAAATTTTCCATCTCGAGTGCGATGTGCGAGGACGCCAACGCACGGTGGTGGTCACGGTGATGGGTGATGCGTAGCGATCGGTTTGTGGGGCTTAGCCACAGTGCTGTCCACTGAGGACATCCTCGCCTGAACGTGCGCGAAGCGCCTTGGAGTGGGGTTGCCGCCGCGACCGCCCCGCCAGCCGGATTAGCCGCGGGGGGTCGGCGGGAGGTGGTGCGACCGCACCGCCAGGCGCGTGGCGCCCCGTAAGGCGCGGGTGTGCGCAGTGGGCCCCACCGTGGG
>JBEKAD010000721.1:0-2725 GCA_050018435.1 Terriglobia bacterium | reverse complement strand
TCCGGTGTCCCTGGGAAGGCTTTGCGCCAGGGGGTGGGGCGCCCATGAGGCTGCCTTGTGGGGCAACCGGTTGAGGCAACCGCTGGTTAACCGGAACGGAAAGCTGGAGTCTGTTTCGTGGGTCGAGACGCTTGATCACGTTGCAGGGCGCATCAAGGAATTGCTCGCTGCGGGCAAGTCGGTTGGCGTGCTGGGTTCTGCCCGGGCAACCAATGAGGAGAATTACCTGGCCGGCAAGCTTGCGAGGGCGGGTCTGCAAACCCACAACCTGGATTTTTCTTACCGTTCCATCTGTGGCCCGCTATTGACAGGGCTGGAAGAAGTATGCGGCGAATGTACCCCTTCCATCAGTCTAAATGACATCGAATCAAGCCAAACGATCCTGCTGATTGAAGGTGATTTGGCTGAGACCCACCCGCGGGCGGCTTCGGCGGTGATGGCCGCAGTAGACAAAGGCGCCCACCTCATAACCATAGCCTACACCAGCACGCAAATATCGCGTCTGGCTTCCCTCCTCCTGCTCGCCCGGCCGGGGAATGAAGGTGAAGTGATCGATGGTCTGCTGGCGGCGGTCGTGCAGCTCGGGCTGGAAGATCGGGCATCGGTGGGGGTCCGTTGCGAAGGGTATGACGCACTACGGCGAGACCTGGAGACCGTCAAGATATCCGCCGAGATGCGCCAGGCGGCGGAGTGGATCGCTTGCGCCACGCGGGCGACATTCTTGATTCCCCCGGTCAGCGGGGAGGGCCCCCCGTCCCGGAGAGAGGCCGCCGCCCTTGCCACCTTGGCCGCGGTCACGGGACATCTGGGCAGGCCGGGTTCCGGGCTGTTGCCGCTTCTGGCGCGGACCAATGTGCGCGGGGCTTGCGACATGGGAATCGCCCCGGATCGCCTCCCCGGTTACCAACCGTTGGACGACAAAGAATCTCAGCAACGCCTGCAAGGTCTTTGGGGTAAGAAAGTGCCCTCGACCCCGGGTTTGGACGCAGAAAGCATCTTGCAATCGGTGAGCGCCCTGATTGTCTTGGCCGACGATCCCCCGGCGGTGCTGCCGATGGGACAACGGGCAATGGCGGCCCTGGGGAAAATCGAGTTCTTGGTGGTGCTGGATGCCTTCCTCACACCCAGCGCGCGGATAGCCCACGCTGTCCTGCCGATTGCCAGCTTTGCTGAGACTGAAGGGACACTCACCAGCATGGAAGGTAGAGTCCAGAAACTCCGTGTTGCCGTGGATCCGCCGGGCGAAGCGCGAGCCGGATGGCAGGTGCTCGCGGAGCTTTGCACGCGATTCGACGCGGGCGCCCCTTACAGTTCAGCTACGGATGTCCTCCATGAGATGGGACTCGCGGTGCCTCGATACGCCCGCATGGGGGAATTCGAGGATAGATGGGGCGGGATGTGGATGGCAAAAGGCTCCAACGGCGGGAAGTTTAAACTCTGTGTCGCAGAGGTGCCGCGGCTGACCCCTGCTGAGGGCTCGCATGTGCTGGTGCGTGATAGCGCTTATGATTGGGGCCGCGACCCACTCGTTTCGTTTTCGCTGACATTAAGTCGCGAATATCAATCACAACGGAAGCTTTTTCCCAACGGTTTCGTTGAAATGTGCAAGCAGGATGCCGACGGAGTCGGCGTTCACCCGGGACGGGCGGTCAGGCTGACCTCGGTCCATGGGGATGCGGTAGTTCCCCTTCGGGTAAGGACGGATCTCCAGCCCGGCGTGCTGTTTGTACCTTATGCTTTCCGCGATCATGTTGCCAACGTGTTGGGAACACATAGTGTTACGGCCGTTAAGGTAGAACAGGCCTAAGAGGCCCTCGATGGTCTTCACACTACCAAGAGAAGGTACCACCCAATGGCTTGAGAAGCTGCTGGAGGTGGGAGAGGTCATCGCTCCGGTTCGCGGCCCCTGCGGGGATGTCATCTTCTCAGGGCTCCGTTCCCCCGCGCAAGTCGTGTGGGATTTCGAGAACCCCCTTCACCCACCCAAGCGATTTGTCCTGCCTCAAACCGACCCTCTGGTCAAGATCAAACTCAACGGTCAACGCCACGAGGTCGAGCCCATCTACGATGGTGCTCCCCGCACCCTCTTCAACGTGCGTAGCTGTGATGTAAAAGGAATCGCCTTCCTGACTCACATGCACGAAGCGGAGCCGGCGGATGCTTCGTATCTTCGCCGTGCCCACAACCTCACTATCATCAGCCTCGCCTGCACCACTCCCTGCCCTCCGGGTTTCTGTGTCTGTACTGATTCCGGACCCTTCTTGAGTGGCGGTTACGACCTGCAATTGACGGATCTAGGCGGGAGCTTTCTCGTCGAGGTGGGCAGCGAAAAGGGTGAGGCGGCGATGGCCAAGGCGCCGGACCTTTTCCGGAAAGCCACCGAAAATGAAGTAACCCAGCGCAAAGCCCTCGAGGTAGCGGCGAAAACCCGTTTTGGGCCGGAGACCTGCCATTTTGGCTCGGCCATGAGGCGTATCTCGACCGGGCGTGTGCAAGATGCGCTGTGGGAGAAGATGGGTGACTGGTGTCTGGAGTGTGGTGGATGCAACTTTGTGTGTCCCACCTGCTATTGCTTCAGCGTGAAGGACCTCGGCCGCGATGGCACGTGGGTGCGTTGCCGCATGTGGGATTCCTGCCAGTACACCGCCTTTACGCTGGAAGCTTCCGGACACAATCCGCGGGCGCATCGCAAGGAGCGGATGAAGCGCCGTTTCTTCCACAAAGT
>JBEKAD010000720.1:0-2772 GCA_050018435.1 Terriglobia bacterium | reverse complement strand
TCTTTGCCTCGACATATTCCAAGCGGTCGCGGACATCCCACGAGTTCTTATCCTCAAATACCATTCCGCCTGCGGAGCCCCATAGAGTATTGCGGTCCATACTGAGCAACATCAGGATCCACGATTCGTAGAGGTCCTGGGCCGGATAGGCAAAGTCGTGTTGGATGCTGGCGATGGTGGAAAGGGTCTCCGCGGCTTGCAGCCCATGCTCGTTTTTCCGGAACCAAGTCTTGATCTTCGGGCATTCAATCCAGAACGCATCGAAGGTGTAGCCCGTCCCGCCTTTCATCGTCTGGAGTTCAATTTTGCCGGATTTGATTCCCGGCAGAACTGCGTCCACGTACTCGCTCAACGTGGCGATGCGTATCTTGATGCCGGGATTGACGGCATTCCACGGCCCGTAGAACTCCTTCGGGTATTCCTTTCTGAGAGGAGCCAGGTTGTAGTCCCCACTCCCCCCTAAAATCAGCCCCGGGGCGCCGGTAGGTGGCTTCTTCGCCCAACGATCCGCCTCCTCACCCAGTTTCTTCAAATCCTCCGTCGTCAGGGGATCCCGGGTCTGGAAAAACCTGCTGAAGGCGCCGTAACCATCGGGCGCCAGCGCCAGAGCGCGCGAGCCATCGGGCGACTCCACCCAATGCATCTTGTCACCGATCTTGTTCTTACGTTCATAAACCATAGCGTCCAGGCCCAAACCCGACGTGATTTGGCCCATCTGGTCGTGGAATCCGCAGGTATCAATGATCCACATGAAACGCGGATGGACTCCCATTACTTGCTCCTGCCAGCGCGACCCTTCCACGCCTTGCTTAATCAGCGCTTCGCCACCGGCCAAGCTGACCGTCATCTCCAGAAAGTTCGCATTAACCAGCTCCACTCGGCCTTCTTTCGCCCTCTGTTTGAGCTCCTCGATCCTTTCGGGGTGAAAGTTCATAATTGCAATCATATTATTGACTTCGGAAAGCACGAATTTGTAATTGGGATCGTCGCGCACGCGATCGAGATGATCGAGATAGCTGTTCGCGCAATAAAGGCGTTCGGTAGAGAAATTCGCCAACCACCCGCAACTGGCAGGGTGAAAGTTGGGCACGAGGAAGACTTCCGTCACCGCCTCCGCAGAAAGCGCCGCCCCGCTGCCGGAGGACAACACCACGGCAGTCGCAGCGATCCCTTCGAGGAATTGGCGTCGGCTGAGTGACATCCCTTGCAATTCTTGTTTCATATGTTTTCTCCGATCTTGCAAAGAAGTATGAGATTGTAGCGCGGACCTGGTTGGTTGGGCCGCGGCTTTTCCTTGCCAAAAGGGGACGAGCCGCGGACCTACAAAACAGGTCCGCGCTACCCTTCTGACCAAAAGCGCAAACTACTCACGGCACGTGCGATCCCCCGCCTTTTTGCGCGGCGATCCACCGGTCCATGTTCGCCTCCAGCACATCCAGGGGCAACGGTCCATCGCCAATCAGGGCATCGTGGAAGGCGCGCAAGTCGAAGCGCTCGCCGAGCTGCTGCCGGGCGCGCTCACGCAGCTCGATAATTTTCATCTGCCCGAGCTTATAGCCTAAGGCCTGTCCCGGCCAGGCGATGTAGCGGTCCACTTCGGTTGCGATATTCGGCTCGTCCATCGCCGTATGTTGGCGGAAGAAGTCCACCATCTGCTGGCGCGACCAGTGTTTGGCGTGCACGCCCGTATCCACCACCAGGCGGACGGAGCGCCACATTTCATTTTCCAATCGCCCGTATTCGCTATAAGGGTCCTGGTAGAAGCCCACTTCCTTCCCCAACCGCTCCGCGTAGAACGCCCAACCCTCGGAGTAAGCCGTATAAGAAGAGAATCGGCGGAAGGCGGGGAGGTCTGTTTGCTCCTGGGCGATCGAGAATTGCAGATGGTGGCCGGGGATGCCCTCATGGTATGCGATGGCTTCCACGTTCAGCAGCAGGCGATGGCGCGGGTCGTATTCATTGACGTTGATGCGCCCGGGGCGCGAGCCATCTCCGGCGCCAATCGAGTAATCGGCGGGGACCGAGTCCGCCGCGCGGAAGGCCTCCATGGGGACGACGTTCAGTTTGTTCTTAGGCAAACGGCCGAATAGTTGGGGAAGCTTGGCGTACATTTGGTCGGTGTAATGCTTGTACAGCCCCAAAAGCTGCTCACCCGAGCTCGCGTAGAATTGCGCCCCCTTTCGAATGTGCGCATTGAAACTGGGCAAATCGTTGTAACCCTGCTGGCGAGCGAGCTTCAGCATTTCTGCTTCGATCTCCGCCACCTGCTTGAGCCCCAGTTGGTGGATTTCCTCCGGGCTCATATCCGTCGTCGTCATTTGTTTTATTTCAAAGCGATAGCGGGCCTCGCCGTCGGGCAGCGCCCAGACGCCATATTCGGCGCGACCCTGCGGTGCGTACTGACTGCGCAAGAATTCAGCCAATCGTGCGTATGCCGGCGTCACCTCCTGCCTGACCGTGGCAAAGACCGCGTCGCGCAAAGGCTTTTGCTCCGCTTCGGAAATGCCGGCGGGAAAGTCGCGCGCGGGATGGGTGAACGGGCTGTCTTCCACAGACTTTCCCGCGATGTCCTGCGCCTGGAGGGCAGCCTTCTCCAGCAGGTAACGGGGCTGAACCAGATGCTCGCCGAGGCCGGCCCGCATGTTCGCGGTGGCCTGCTGAAGAACGCGGGGGAGTTGATGCAAGCGGGCAATGTAATCCTGATAGTCTTTCACGGAGCGGAAAGTTGTGTTGAAGGGCAAGCTTGCATATTCCAGGTGCACTCCATACATC
>JBEKAD010000719.1:0-2825 GCA_050018435.1 Terriglobia bacterium | reverse complement strand
GACTTTGACGGAACCCTGGGGTGCTTTCCTTTCCGGGTCGCGTGGCGGTTGCGGAGGTCCCCACGTGCTTTGCAATCAATCCGCGCCGCGCCGTAGCGCTCCGAACGCCTAAAAGCTCTCGTCCAAACTGATCTCGGCGAGGATCTTGTCCAGTTGCTCAGCCGCTTGCTGGCGCTTGGCCGTGAGGTCGGCGATCTGGCTGCGCAGCGCCGCCAGGCGATCTTCCTGCTCATCCAGTTGGTGCGTGTAACGTTGGAGTAATGCTTTTTCTTCCGGGCTCCCCTTCAGCGCCTTCATGTTTTCGCGAATCCGCTCCTGGTCGGCGGTAATCGAGGCCACTTCCTGCTGGCGCGATTTTAGTTGCTCGTCGAATCCCTCGATCACCCCTTTCTGGTCGAGCACACGTTTGATCGCCTGCTCGATGGCCGGCGTCAGGCGCTTCTGCTCGGTCAGCACGGCGATGAAACCGCTGGGAAGGTCCGTGAGTTCCACCCGCGTGGTCAGAGGCTGATACTCTTCCACCACCAGTTTCTCGCTTGCTTTCGGTTCCACCTTCACGCGGAAGCGGTAGAAAGATGCGGAAGTTTCTTCCGGCTTCAAGCCTTCCGCCAACTTCCAATCCGGGCGGTCGGGATGCTCAATGATGACGTCGCGCGGCGAGGTGTCAGAGTTGCTGATCGTATAGGTTTTGGTCTGGCGGTCCTCACGGGTCAAGGTCATGACGCCCTTGGCGATGACCAGCCGACTGTAAGGCTTCGCGCTGGAATCTTCCTCCACCTTGATCTTCACAGCCGAATCCGCGGCGTAGGAAATCAACCGCTTCTCGCCGGGGCGCACAGCATCAATCATTCCTTCGCCGGCGAAAGTTCCCTCGTCAAGAATGTTGAAGCTCCCCGCGTCGAACTCCATGCCGCTGGTGTTATTCAGCCACAGGGCGCGCAGGGGTTCATCGGAGGCCTCGTTCCAGAGTGTTACTTTTTCCGCGTCGATGCGCGCTTGCAAGATGGGCACCAGCGCCGATTGATTCTTCCCAATGGTGACCTTTTCTTTCAGGTCGTACTCGAAGAAATCGCCCACCGCTTTGGCTTCCGCTTCCGCGCGGAAGCGTTCTTCCTTCCCCTCCATTTCCATTGGCTCAGGCACCGTAAGCCCCTGCTTCGGATAATGGATAAGACCGCCCAGGGTTCCCCCATACGCACCCCCAGCAACGCCCCCTCCCACACCCCCACCAACGCCCCGGCCCGCCCCATAACCATGACCCTCACCCTGACCCACGGCCGCGGGCGGCGGTGGAGGCGGCGGGGGTACTAGCGCCTCCATCGCTGCTTCGTGCGTCTGCGGAGTGAGCATCGCCGACTGTGGCAGGGGAACTTCCAGCCGGCGGACATAGAGCGGCTGCGAGATATTCTGCACGAACGATTGCGGCGCGCCGGCCACGAGCGAAAGTTGCACATCCTTCCAGTCCTCGCCGATGGTGTTATCCACCACGGCCCAGCCCTGCACCAGGGGTTTATCGCCGTGCTTCGAGTCCAGCAGGATGCGGTAGGTGCTTTTCCACACGGGCACTTCGCTGATGTAGCTGACAAAGATTTCGCGCTCGCCCGTGCCCGCGGCGGAGATGGTCAGGCGCCGCAGGTCCACGGCCTTGGAGGAGCCGATCAGGTTGAGGTAACGATTGACATCATCGGCGAGCTCGCGGTCGGCAATTCGCACGGTAGTTTCCGGCCCGAGATTGAAGCTGCGCACCTCTCCCGCGTCCGTCACCAGCGTCAAGACCGTCTCCTCTACCACCTGTTCGGACTTGTCGACGGACTTCTTCACCACATCCAATCCCAGCACCTTGCCGGTGGCCCCGGTGGCGCCAGTACGGACTTCCACGCGAGTGCCACGCAACGCTTTCAGCAGATCGTCGCGCGAAGCCTTTGCGCTCAGCGGCAGGGGCAGGCTTTTCAGGCGCTCGGAAAGGGGCGCCACGGAATTAAAGCGCACTCCCGTGATGCGCCCGTCGCCCAAGTCCACAACCGTCAGCGACTTCAGCGCGTCGTTCAACTGTGCGGAGGTGAAATCGATATTCAAATCCTGCGTGCCACGCACGCGGGTGGAATGCTCGAAGTATCCCACGCCATTCTTGTAAAGTACCACGCGCTTTACGGGCAACCGGCCCGTGGTTTCACTCGCGGCCTCTGCCGAAACCGGCGGAGCCGCCGCCTGCTGCGCATGGGCCAAGGTGTTGAACGAAAACATCGCAAGAACTGCCGCCACAACGTTTCTTCGCATGAGGTCCTCCCTCTTATGACAGCCCACAGAAGCAGCCGTTATGAAGTCTTTTGTTTCTGCGACGCTATTATAGGCTCAAGATTCGAGAGTTAAAGCCCATGTTGCCCGGTGGGGATCAAATGTCCGATACGGCGCCGGCGCCGCCCCAACAATCTGACCTACCAGCCTTGCAAGGGCCAACTTGCGGAAGCTGCGGGGTGGTTGTACACTAACTTTTCAGGGTAATTCACTAGAGGGAAGAGGAAGTGAGGTTGTCTTATGTCGTCTCCGATTCGTGCCCCGTGGGTTGAGAAGCGGACTGGTCCCATCGTGACGCAAATGCATTACGCTCGCCAGGGCGTCATCACGGAAGAAATGGAGTACATCGCGAAGCGCGAAAGCCTGCCGGCGGAAACCGTGCGGGAGGAAGTCGCGCTCGGCCGCATGATTATTCCCGCCAACATCCGCCACGTGGAGCTTGAGCCCATGGCGATCGGCGTCGCCGCGAAGTGCAAAATCAATTCCAACATCGGCAATTCTTCCACCAACTCGAACATCGATCAGGAGCT
>JBEKAD010000718.1:0-5490 GCA_050018435.1 Terriglobia bacterium | reverse complement strand
GAACGGCGAACCCATGATGCGCCGCGACCGCGCCATTCTGGAATTGCTCTATGCATCCGGTTTGCGGGTGAGCGAACTGGCGGGCCTCGACCTGCGCAGCGTCAGCTTTGGCGACGGCATGTTGCTGGTGCGCGGCAAGGGGCGCAAGGAACGCATTGTCCCCTTCGGTTCCAAAGCCAAGCAGGCGCTGAACGACTACCTGCCCATTCGCCAGAGGGTTTTGATGGAGGCAAGGAAGAGCGGACAGACGGCGCTCTTTCTCAATACGCGGGGCGAGCGGCTGACCACCCGCTCCGTCGATCGGCTGCTGAAGAAATACGTGCGCAGCTTCGGGCCGAATGTGAAGGTCAGTCCGCACTCGATGCGGCACGCCTTCGCTTCCCACTTGCTCACGGAGGGCGCCGACCTGCGCTCCATCCAGGAAATGCTCGGACACCGGAGCCTTTCCACCACGCAGAAATACACGCAAGTGTCGATCAAGCAACTGATCGATGTTTACGACAAGACACATCCCAAGGCTTGAGGGGAGGAGCTAGAAGCTAGGAGTTAGAAGTTAGAAGGGAGGAGGGCAAATCTTTCTTCTAGCTTCTCACTTCTAACTTCTAGCTCCTGTTTTTACTGCGTTTCGTCGTGATTCTGGCGCAGGAACCACTCGCCCACTTCCGCCGAAGCTTCGGAGAGCATCCCGAAAATCTTGGTTGCCACCCGCGCGGGCACTAAGGCTAACTTGAGAAAACCACCGAATATGCTTTGTAAATCTGCGCCAATCACTTTTTCACTCTCCCCTTCTCCGGCAACTCTTACCATCTATTTGATTCAGAATGACCGCAAAGGGTTCCCTGCATTCCAACACGTTGATAATACCTTTCGCTGCAAAGAGTTGGCCATAGCACTTTGGTACCCCCGTGCGCCGGGGCGGATAAGTTTGACGTGCGTCAAGCATCTGCCGGGTGTCCTATCACGAAATTCATTAACTTTGCGGCGTACAGTGTTAGAATTAGAACGAGCGTCGGGGGCAAGCCTAGAATTCCTCAAAGGCCTGGGGGAATACCTTGCACCTGGCCGCGAGGGGCAAGGGAGTGAACCCCTCTGCGCTTTGGAACCTTGAACGTCGATGCCCTCTAACCTCTACTACTTCGACCCTTGTGCCGCCGGGGTGGATTTGCGCAGCCTGGGCGAGGACTACCGCCTCATTTCCATCCCGCGCAACGAGGATAAACTTCCCAAGTGGGAATTGCCGGCAGTTCTGGTGGCCGACGCTGGCGAAGACGACTTGGTCCGCCTGGAAAAGTTCGCACCCAAGTCAGACGCTTGGCGGATCATCTGCCTGCTGGATGGCGAGGCGCACCCTCCCGCCAAACTGAAATCACGCATCTTCGCCATGCTTCCGCGCGAAGTGCCGTCCCTGGCTTTCGCCATAACGGTTGAGAAGGCTTTTGAGAATCTGCGCGCGCAGGAAGAGCACCACCGCACTCGCCGGGAATTGCGGCGCGCCGTGTCGGATCTTGAGACGCTCAACAAGATCGGCGTGGCGCTTTCCACCGAACGCAACACCGATGCGCTTCTGGAACTGATTCTGAGCAAGAGCCGTGAAATCACTTCCGCCGACGCCGGCTCACTCTACCTGGTGGAGGAAGAGGGCGGCGGCGGCAAGCATCTGGTCTTCAAGCTGACGCAGAGCGACAGCCATTCGGTGCCCTTTCGCCAATTCACCATGCCCATCGACACGCGCAGCATTGCCGGCTATGCTGCGGCGACCGGGCAGATTCTCAACATTAAGGACGCTTACCGCATTCGCAATCTGTCCTTCCGGCTCAACCGCGACTTTGACCAGAAGTTCGGCTATCGCACCAAGTCCATGCTGGTTCTTCCCATGAAGAATCAGAAGGACGAGGTGATAGGGGTGCTTCAGCTCATCAATTCCAAAAAGCATCCGAGCGTGAAACTGACCACGCCCAAGATTGTCGGGGAGGAAGTCGGCCCGTTTTCGCAGCGGAGCCAGGACCTGGCTTCTTCTCTGGCCAGCCAAGCCGCGGTGTCGCTGGAAAACAATCTGCTCTACCGCGACATCGAGAAGCTGTTCGAAGGCTTCGTGCGCGCCTCGGTGACGGCCATTGAATCGCGCGATCCCACCACCTTCGGCCACTCGGAGCGTGTTGCCAAGCTCACCGTGGCCCTGGCGGAAACGGTGGACGGCCTGGACTCCGGCCCTTACAAGGACATTCATTTTACGCGCGAGGACATTCGTGAGATTCGCTACGCATCGATCCTGCACGACTTCGGCAAGGTCGGCGTGCGCGAAGAGGTTCTGGTCAAAGCCAAGAAGCTCTACCCTCCACAGTTCGAGCTCATTAAGAAGCGGTTCCAGTACATTCGCAAAGCCCTGGAACTAGAGGCCTACCGGAAGAAGCTCGACCACCTGCTGCGCAACGGCAATCAAGGGTATGAGGAGTGCTTCGCACTGATCGATGGCGATCAAGGCCGCGAGCTGGAAAATCTCGACGAGTTCCTGCAACACATCCTTCAGGCCAATGAGCCCACGGTGCTGCCGGAGAAGATCTCGGAAAAACTCGTGCAGATCGCGGGCTGGAGCTTTGACGATCCTTCCGGCCCCACCGAGCCTCTGCTTGCGCCGGAGGAGTTGCAACTGCTTTCCATTCGCACGTCATTCACAGCTTCCGGTTCTTGAGCCAGATCCCCTGGACCAAGGAATTGAAGCGCGTGCCGGAAATCGCCCGGGCTCATCACGAGAAACTGGACGGCTCGGGATACCCCTACCACATGAAGGCGGAAGACATTCCCTTCCAATCGAAGATGATGACCATCTCGGATATTTTCGATGCGCTCACGGCGCGCGACCGGCCTTACAAGCGCGCGGTGCCGATCGATCGCGCCCTCCTCATCATCGGCGACGAAGTGAAGTCGCAGCTTCTCGATCCCGTGCTGTTCAACCTCTTCATCGAGGCCAAAATCTACCAACTTACCGCCACGGATTGAGGCGGGCGTCCGTTGTCCGTCGTCCGTTGTCAGTTTACAGCTTTCAGCTAAGGCGCTCGCTGCCTACTGCTTTCTGCCTACCCTGGCGGAGCCAGAACCAAACAGGAAAGTTGGAGCGATTCTGAATTGCCCTTGCGGGCGCGTAAACACAGGGCGAAACCAACGTGCCCTAAAATATCCTGCCAGAAGAATTCAGAATCCAACTCCGAAGGTACTACTGCTTACTGTTAATAGGGGTGCCACGACCAGATGGATTCATATACCATCACGCCGTGGCCGGTGGCGCGGTCTTCGAGGGTAAGACAATAGAGGCGGCCGGCATCGAAGGAGGCGGCAAGCTTGTGGGCGGTGCCCAACCACGTCAGGTGCTGGCCGCCGCGAAAGTCGGTCGTGGTGGCGTCCGGAACACCGAGCGTGGATTCTGCTTCCTGCGGGGAAAATGTCGTGCGCAGCCTCTGAGGATGCCGCTTCACAATTACCCCCTCCAACGGGACGGAGATTTCGCGCGTCGAATCTTCCACCACCGAGTCTTGGAACAAGGCGTTGATTTTCTGCTCGCGGGTGGCGGCCGCGCGCCCGGCCAAATCGCGCGCACGGTGAGGGAGATAAAGCCTGTAAAAGGCAATGAGCCCCACGAGGACCAGGAGTTGAATTACGATGACGCGCCGTGGGGCGCGGCCGAAGCTGGAGATGGGCATGGAGTGAATTGTAATGACGGCCAACTGGCGTGCGTGACCTCGGGCTAAGCCCCGTGGTGATAAACCTCCCATCCCTTGTAATTGCCTAGCGCGTCAGCGACGGCGCGGCCAAAGTGGCTGCGGTTGACGGCGACGTGGTGCTCGTAACCGTTCTTGCAAACGTACTGGAGAAGGGCTTGCAGGCCGGGGATCTTCACCACACCGTAGCCGCCGAAACTCTGGAGCTTATCCGAGGTGATTTCGCCCTCGCCGCAATAGGCGCGCAGTTTGCCGTGTAGGTCGTCAGTGGAGACGCGGCAATAGGTGAGCGGGCCCGCCTTGAGGGTACCGACGACGGTTCCAAAAGTATTGTCCTTCCCCACTGAGCCCGCGATGATTTCCTGGAAATCCATCTTGAGGTCCTCAAAGAAGTGCTTAGGCAGGTTCGAACAATGGAAGATGACAGCCTTGTCAGGATCCTCACCGTAGTTGTTATTCCAATCGACGATGGCGCTGGGCGCGCCGGCGGCGAGTTGCAGAACGTACATGCCGATCATGCCGATCATATCGGTTTCACAGGCGCTGGGCATCAGGCTATTCGACATCATGCTCATCAACGTGCAGGGGACCACGCCAAAGAATTCCTGCATGGCCGTCCAGCACTGGACGGACGAGCCCGCCAGCGCGTTGTCCTTCATCCAGTCGTCAACCACCACGCCGAACTTTGCCATTTTCATCAGCGGCGCCGCAGGAACACCTTGCGTCGCAACGTAGCCGTCAATACTCTCCAGCTTGGCCTTAACTTTCGGGTCATCGTCCGACAGCCGGCCGATGCGGCCGAAGACTTCCGAAAGGTCGAGCGTCTCGACGGAGATGCCGTGCCGTTCCATCAACTTCTCACTGAACCGCACGGTATTGAAGGCCGTGGGACGCGCCCCCAACACGCCCACGCGGAGGTTTTTCAGCCCTTTGACAATCCGGCAGGTGGCGGCAAACGCTTTGAGGTCAGAGAGGAAAGCCGGGGAGGCGGGCGCCGACGTGTGTTGCGACGTCAGCGAGTACTTGATCCCATACTGCCACAGGTTGTTGCACACGGAAATCTTGCCGCAGAAGCTGTCGCGGCGGGTGCTGACCAGCATCTTTCCAGGTTCGTCTGGGAAAGCCTGGATGAGCACCGGGACGTCCAGCCCCGCCATGCGCAGAGAATTCGCCACGCCGCGCTCGTCGCCGAAGTTCGGCAGGCTGACCAGCACGCCGTCTATTTCCTCGCGATGCTGCCGGAAGAGGTCGGCGCACTTGCCGGCATCGTGAAGGGTTTCCACTGAGCCAAACTTGGTATCCTCGGGGGTCAAGCAGACGCTTCCATAACCTTCCTTCTCCAGGACGCGCAGGGTCTCTTCGCGCCCATCACGAGCCAGGACATCAGGGAAAAAACCGCGATTGCCAATGATGACGCCGAATGTAGTGGGCTTGGACATAAAACTATCCTCCTCAAAAGTGGGCTCGCCGGTCTCCGTTGCCGAACGAACCTGACCGCCAATTCTAGCACGCCTCCGGGCCAAAGAAAGCAACTAAGAATTACCGCAATGCGGAAGCCCGGGTGGCGTATTGGCGCCCCCATCCTCCAGGGCGAACAAAGGCTTTGCTCGCGCATCTAATCCCGTAGCCATCGTTAACTCTAACCTACCCTAGGCCCAATACTGTTCACTTAGCGCGCGTTTTCAAATGGCCTTGCGCGAAGCGCCTTGGACTGCGGTAGCAGCAGCTACCGCCTTTCTTCCTCCGCCCCTTGCGCCTTGGCCGTATGAACCGAAGG
>JBEKAD010000717.1:0-2841 GCA_050018435.1 Terriglobia bacterium | reverse complement strand
GCCGTTCGTTGAGGTGCGGCATCAGCGTCAACAGCCGATCTTGGAACTCCCTCGCATGCGGCACGAACCGAGCATACGCCTGTCAGTGCCGGTTGTTCAAGTTAATTTGCGGAGGCCCCTAAGGTTGACTTCATGAATCGCGACGATCAGGAGATGGTGAACTTCTACGAGCGCCTGGTCCGCAAGGCCGCCGAGCATCATCTGGTTGTGGATTATCACGGAGCGTACAAGCCCACCGGCCTGCGCCGGACCCATCCCAATCTCCTTACCCGTGAAGGCGTGATGGGCCTGGAATACAACAAGTGGAGCACCCGCGTGACGCCTGAACACGATGTCACCATCCCCTTCACGCGCATGCTCGCCGGTCCCATGGACTACACGCCGGGCTGCTTCAACAACGCCACACGCGAACAGTTCAAACCCCGGAACATCGACCCGATGTGCCAGGGAACCCGGGCGCATCAGTTGGCCATGTACGTGGTCTTCGAAGGCCCGCTGGCGATGCTTGCGGATTATCCCGAAATCTATGACCACAACCCGGGAATGGAATTCCTGGAGAAGGTTCCCACCGTTTGGGATGAAACCAAAGTCGTAAACGGCGAGCCTTCACAGTACGTCACCATCGCGCGCCGCCACGGTGCCGACTGGTTCTTGGGAGCCATGACCAATGGGGACCCGCGTGACCTGGAGATTCCCCTCAGCTTCCTCGGTGCGGGCGAGTTCGAAGCGCAGATTTTCGCCGATGGCGCGGACGCCGACAAAGTCGCCACCAGCCTCGCCATCAGCAAGAAGCATCTGAAGGCGGGAGATAAGCTCACGATTCACCTTGCGCCCGGCGGGGGGGCGGCGGTGATATTTGCTTCGGTCAAGTAGCGTGCTTTTTCGAACCGCGAATAGCTGTCAAACATCCGCATATGTGGTAAAATAGTGGTCTAAATGTGGAAATAACGTGGGGAGGAGGAGCCAAATGAATGGGGCCACGCTTTTTGGCACGGTGCCAAGAGAAGACTATCTAGGTCTCTTCCCGTCCGGGGAAACTGATTACGAGAGGGCTGTAGGGCTCCTCGGCTTTAAGAAAAAAGACGTCGCCAGAGCCTCAAACGTTCCACTGCAATCCATCCGGTATGATCGGAAGATGCCAAAAGAATTGGAGGACCGCGTGAGCGAATGGGCCGTCGCGCTGGCATTGGTAGCGCAATTCTTTAAGGACGGACCGAAAACGATTCTTTGGTTCAAGACCCCCAACCCTCTTCTGGGCAACATCGCCCCGCGTGAAATGATACGGGTCGGCCGTTTCAGCAAGCTACATCGATTTATTAGCAATGCCCTGGCTGAGAACGAGCGGTCTCCCTCATGATCGATTCAGAGGAGCCAATTGAATCGGGCCCCTTCACTTGGTCCGCTTTGGCAGTTTGAAGATCACGTCGATTTCAGTCTCGACTTCGACAGGTTTGCCTCCAACCAGCGTTTGTTTGTAACGCCAACGTGACACCGCATCAGTCACAGCCTTAGCGAGCACCGGATCACCACTTACCACCTTCAACTTCTTGACTGACCCATCCTTGCCCACTATGGCCTCCAAGCGGACCATCCCCTGCACCCCGGCTTTCACCGCCTCCGGCGGATACTTAGGCCAGGGCTGATAAAGGAGGACAGCCTTCTCGATGCTACCATCGATTCTGACCCGTACCCGTGTCTCAACTGCCTTGGAACCTTGTGAACTGGAATCCTGCCCTATCGACAGGACCGCCGCAGCTAGAATGCTCACGGCAACAATCCAGACCTGAATACAAGTAGCTTTCGATCTCCCCATTCTTCCGCCCCCCCATAAAGGAACCGACCCCGCTTGGCCCGAACCCCTAATCCCTAACCCCGAGCCCCGAGTTGTTTCACTTATTGCGAATCTGAATCAAGGTGATGGCGATGGAAACTGCCAGCAGCGCCACTGAGCCTCGCCAGAAGAAAACCGGATCGCCGAGGAACCCGCCTTTGATCAGGCGAACTCCCAGCCCCAGCAGAATGCCGATCGTCGCCAGAATCACGAGAAAATTGGGAAGCCACCGCATAAACTCCTCCGTGCAACCGAGTTTGAAGCTGCCGCTATTTAAGACCCATTTCGAACCGAACGCCACAAGATTCGCTCGGAATTATAGCTCCCCTCCACCCTCCCCGAAGGGGCATAAGCGTTAACCTAACAGATGGGGTTTCCGAAAGCCCGCGTAGCGGGCGTGGTCATTTAGCCCACGGCGAGCCAGCCGTGGGAAGGAACTTTCGGGCAACCGGGATGGCACATACGCATCGGAACTTCCCGACGCCGCCCCTACGGGGCTGACTGACCTTAAGGCCATCGGCTCCCACGGCTGGCTCGCCGTGGGCCACAGGACGTCGCCGCTACGCGGCTGCGGATACGGCTGATATCGTTAGGGCGGGTTGGCGCACAGCGAGCCAAGCCCTGGACAGCGCCGGGATGAACCGGCATAGAGTTGCGGTTGGGGGAACAACGCCGCCCGAACGTGCGCTTCGAAGCCAAACATTGCTCGATCCGAGGTAGGAACCGTGTGCGCTGGCAGCGCCAGCACGGGTTTGTGCGGGGGCAGCGGGTAAACGCCGTCCCTGCCGCCACCGCTATGCGTTCTTTTGGGTGCAGATTTGCTTATAATGCATTACAAGTGGAAGGAGGCGCAGATGGGCACCGTTGTCGTTGTGTTTATTTTGTCACTTGCAGGCCTCGCCGTAGCCGTGACAGTCTTCGCGTCGGTCAGGGGTTTGCGGGCCTATTTCCGGATGCGGGGTAAGCGTCTGGTGACCTGCCCTGAAACCCATTGTGCCGCGGCGGTGGAG
>JBEKAD010000716.1:0-2850 GCA_050018435.1 Terriglobia bacterium | reverse complement strand
AGCAGGATGCTGAAAAAGTCGAAAAGCGGCCTGTTTTGCCCCACTTCGGCACCTCTAAGTCCTTTGTTTTCAGGCGAGGCTGGCAATATAGTTATCCCAAAAAAGAGTTTTTCAGCATCCTGCTAGGCCCTCGGGGTTGAAGGCTTCATGGCAGGGAGGACACGGAGGGCGCCCGTCCAGCGGGCCGCGACGGGCTAGGATCGAGCCCAGTGCAAGCCTTGCGGAACAGGGAGGTTTTGTCACCTTGCGAGCGCGAAGGAAGATGCTTCCGGCCAAGCCCGCGAGGAGGAAATTAGGAAAAGCTCCTCGCGAACCCGTGAAATGTATGAAAAATAAGTAGGTTAGCGAAGATTTGAGGGGATTTCCATGGCCAACGCAAAAAATCAAGTCTTTGAAAGCAAGGCGGTTAATAAAACTCATCATAGGCTACATCGGGACAAGAAAAGAGGATGGCAAAATGAAGGGATTACCCGACATATTTATGAAAACAAATGAGATACAAAACTGACTTGGCTCAAATTCACCCCAAGGCGTTGATGTTTAAGAAAAATAAGCCACTTATTGCTGCGAACCCGTGATGGTGTTGAAAGAAAAGGAGAAAGGCGTTGGGCGGCATGTCGAGAGGAATGGGCGGTAGGCGGAAGCCGTGTCGGGCAGATTGTCTACACGGCGGAGATTTCTTCCATCAGCGTGCGGGCATCAGGAGGCCGGTCATTCGGATCTTTATGAATCATTCTCATCACCAAGCTAGCGACGCTGGGCGGAATGTTCAATTCCGGGCGAACCTGATCGACGGGGAAGGGTGCTTCCTGCACCTGCCGCAGGGCGATTTCAATTCCGTTGCCTTCAAAGGGTCGGCGCCCGGTCAGCATTTCATAGAACACGATTCCCAGGGAATAGATATCGGATGCCGGCACGTAGAGCTGGCCGGAGATTCTCTCCGGCGGCATGTAATGGAGCGGGGCAAGCAGTCCCGAAGGCAAGTCCGAGTCCGAAAGCTCGGGCAACGCCTCTTTCACCCGATCCAGGCTGAAATCGAGGAGCTTCGTTTGCTCCGCTTTGGCGGTGCCCGTCAGCAGGATGTGTTCCGGTTTGATCTCGCCGTGCATCATCCCCAACTGCTGGCCCGCGTCGAGCGCGAAGGCGACTTCCCAAACGATGCGGCAGGAGCGGGCAACTCCCAAGGAAGTTTCCCGCTCGATGACTTGCCGCAGATTCGCTCCCCGCACGTACTCGGTGACGAGGAACAGCACGCCATCTTCCGCCTGGCCGAGTTCGAGAGTGTGAACCACGTGGGGATGCTGAAATCGCTTCATGCGCTGGTAATACTCGGAAAGCTGATTGATGATGTCGGCGGAAGGAATATTCCACGGGGTAATAAGCTTCAGGGCGCAAACACCGGCGCCGGTCGAATCCAGAGCGGTGTAGATCGGCCCCATGCGGACTTCCGCGATCTTATCGAGGATCTTATACCGTTGGGCAATCAGGCTCCCCTTCTTCCAACCCTCGAAGAAGGCGGGAACGGTCGTGGCCCCGCCGGTGCGTTTTTCTCCCGCGGGTCGTCCACCCGCGGGCGACAGCCCCGCGAGCCCCGGAGTTTCTCTTTCGCAGGCTTCAATCGCCTTGATGACGGCGGCGCCGTTGGCGGGGCGGCGAAGGGGTTCCTTCTCCAGCATCGACATCACCAGGTCGGCGATGGCGACGGGAATGCGCAGGCTGGCGGCCTGTTCGTGCAGCGGCTTGGGAGCTTCACTCACGTGCGCCAGAAACCATTGCGCCTGAGATTCCGCGTGGAAAGGCAGCTCGCCGGTGAGCATTTCGTAGAAAACCATTCCCAAAGAATAGAGGTCGGAGCGGCCGTCCAGTTCCTTCTGCAGGACCTGCTCGGGCGACATATACTCGGGCGTGCCGATGGCGAAGACCGTGCCGGTGGCGGCCAAGGACAAGGCGCCGGCCTCTTCCTTCAGGCGCCCCTCGCGGAGCTTGGTAATGCCAAAGTCCAGGACCTTGACCAAGTCTCCTTGTTCGCCCTTTACCAAAGCAATATTTTCGGGCTTGATATCTCTGTGGATAATACCCAATTGGTGGGCAGCGCCGAGCGCCGAGGCAACTTGCTTGATGATGGAGCAGGCGCGGGCGGCGGGCAGGGGCCCCTCGCGCTGGATGACGTGGCGGAGCATTCGCCCGTCAATGAACTCCATCACGATGCAGTGGCGGCCGTCTTCGGTCTGGTCCACGTCGTCCACCCGGACGGCATTGGGATGTTGCAGGCGGCGGGCCACGAAGGCTTCGCGCAGGAAGCGCCGGACGAAATCCTCGCGCTGCGTCAGCGAAGGGTCCATCACCTTCAGCGCACGCACTTCGTTGAACAGCAAGTGGAGCGCCTTGTAAACGTGCCCCATCCCTCCCCGTCCCACCTTGGCGAGGATGCGATACTTGTTGCGGATCGTCGTACCCACGGCATACACCGCGGGGTCGTCCAACTCCGCGCCGTCGAGCGGGCAGAAGGCAAACTCATCGGGGTAAGGCGTTTGGCAAGACGAGCATCGTCTCATCGCAGGAGCCCTATAATAACAACCAGAGTATAACATCTGGAATGAGGTTAGCAATCAATTGTCTTACCGCCCCGGAGGGGCCGGGGATCATTCTGGCAAGGCGCGGAAACCGAGGAGGGTGCGCGCCCCAGCGCCGCGGCGAGGGCGGTGCATAGATGGCGCCGGGTGTTGGGAAACCTAAATGGGAGGTGCAGCCTTGGAGCCCCGCCTCCCGGCCTTGTACCGGGGCCCGACGCTTGGCTTGGTTTCCGGGGGAGACAATCTCCGCCCAGTGATTCCCGTGTCGCCGGAAGGC
>JBEKAD010000715.1:0-2850 GCA_050018435.1 Terriglobia bacterium | reverse complement strand
TGGGCGGGCATGCGGGAATCTGGTTTTCTGACGATGACGCGGTGCTGATGTCGCCCGGAACCTATCAGGAGTTTGTGGTCCCGTACAATTCCCGCATTCTGAAAGCCTTTGGCGGCGGATGTATTCACTACTGTGGCAACGCCACGCACCAGGCCGAAAATTTCCTGGCCACGGAAGGACTGCGGGCCATCAATACCTACACGCTCTACGACCTCCAGGGATTCCGGGCCTTGAAAGCGAAATTGGAGGGCCGCGTCGTGCTGTTTGCGTGCGATTTCACTCCCGTGGAATATGAGGACTACTTCCACGAACTGCTGGACGGCCTCTCCCTGAAAGGCTTGGTCATCGATTCGCAATTTACTCCGCTCGTGGCGCTGGTCAAGGGAGGAAAGTACGTGCAGGTCCAACGCCGCGTGGCGCCGGGGAAAAAAGCCGTCAGCGATTTTCTTCGCAACTATTTCCAGAGCCGATAGCCGGAGCGATAGCACGGGTCGAAAGCGGGGGCGCTGGCCCATGCCCGTCTCGCCATCCGGGAGAAGGACACCGGCGACTTTAGAAACTCCAGCGGCGGGGCTGAACCCCCGCCCTTCCAAACGCGGGGTGAGAAATCCGGGTCAATGGAGGTTGTATGAAAAAGTTTTTTCGCGTCATCCTGTTGGGGTGGCTGATTTCCCTGGCCACCTCGTGGGTTTTTTCTCAACAGCCCACCGCCAGGCCCACGAAGCCTGCGTCGGCACAGGAGCCCAAGACGTTCCTCCTTTGGGAGAGCGGTGCTCCGGGGGCTCTGGGCCATGAAGATGATGACATCCCTACATTGACTTACTACCCCGCCTTGCGGGGAGCTCCCACGGCGGTAATCGTCGCACCGGGCGGCGGCTATCGCAACCTGGCCATGAATCACGAGGGCTGGCAGGTCGCCTATTGGCTCAATGCTGCGGGGGTATCGGCCTTCGTACTCAAGTACCGGCTCGGACCACGTTATCACCATCCCATCGAATTAGGTGACGCGCAACGCGCCATTCGCCTGGTGCGGACGCGGGTGGCTGAGTACGGCGTGAAACCTGATCGCATCGGCATGATGGGCTTCTCGGCGGGGGGCCACCTGACTTCTACCGCCGAAACCCATTTCGACAGTGGGAACCCCGACGCTCTTGATCCCATCGACCGCGCGAGTTCGCGGCCGGATTTCGCCATCCTTGGCTACCCGGTGATTTCGTTCACGGAGCCTTATATGCATCGCGGCTCCGCCCAAGCGTTGCTGGGCGATTCGCCTGACCCCCGGCTGTTGGAAGACCTCTCCAACGATCTCCGCGTCACCGCCCAGACGCCTCCTACCTTTCTGTTCAGCACCAGTGAGGACACCGGGGTTCCGGCGGAAAACAGCGTGGCATTCTATTTGGCGTTGCACAAGGCGCATGTGCCTGCGGAGCTACACATCTTTCAACATGGCCCCCACGGCGTGGGATTGGATTTGGGCGATCCCGCCTTGGGCGAATGGCCAAAGCTGCTCATCAATTGGCTTCGCGGCCTGGGGCTGCTGGAGAAATGAGGATTCATGAATTTCAAAACACTGGCCATCCATGCCGGGCACGACCCCAAGGAACATCTCGGCGCGGTGATGACGCCCATTTACCAGACCTCCACTTTTGCTTTCCGGGGCGTGGGCGAGCCGGGGCCGTTTGCCTACTCGCGCAGCGGCAATCCCACGCGGAAGGCGCTGGAATCCTGCCTGGCGCAGTTGGAGGGCGGGACGGCGGGATTCGTTTTTGCCACGGGCATGGCCGCGGAAACGACCTTGCTCATGATGTTTTCATCGGGCGATAACATCGTTGTCCACGACGACCTTTATGGGGGCACCTATCGCCTATTCGAGTCGGTTTTTGCCAGCAAGCAGATTCGCGCCCAATACGTCGATCTGCGCAACACCCCCAAGCTCCGTTCGGCGCTCGCGGCCGGGCCCCAGGCGGTTTGGGTTGAGTCGCCCACCAATCCCCTGATGAATCTCGTGGATATCCGCGTGGTTTCCGACCTTGCGCACGAACACGGGGCGCTGGTCATCTGCGACAACACTTTTCTTTCGCCCTATTTCCAGCGGCCGCTCGAGTTGGGCGCGGACATCGTGGTGCATTCGACCACCAAATACATTAACGGCCATTCCGATGTGGTGGGAGGAGCGCTCGTGGTCAAAGACTCGGCCCTGGCTGAGAAGATCGGCTTTCTCCAGAATGCCATGGGCACCTGCGCCGGCCCACAGGACTGCTTCCTGGTTCTCCGGGGAGTTAAAACGTTGGCCATCCGCATGGAGGAACATAACCGCAACGCGCTTGCCATCGCACGCTGGTTAGAAAAGCACCCCAAGGTATCGGCCGTGCTGCATCCCGGGCTCGAAAGCCATCCTCAGCACGACTTGGCCCTGCGTCAGACGCGGGGATCGGGCGGAACGTTTTCCTTCCGCCTGCGCGGTGGAGAAGCAGCCGTGAACCGCCTTTTGGCAAATTGCCGGATCTTCACTTTGGCGGAGTCGCTGGGCGGAGTGGAATCGCTGATCGAGCACCCGACCACCATGTCCCATGCTTCCGTGCCGCGCGATGTTCAGTTGCAAATGGGGATCACACCGGACCTGATTCGTATTTCAGTCGGCCTTGAGGATGTCAGCGACCTGATTGGAGATTTGGAGCGCGCCCTGGGCGGATAAATTGGGCGGCCCTTCCATCAGCTCTCCGTCGGCGACAGCCAGCAATAGGTAAACAACATGGAGACTCACAACAAACTTACACGGCGCGAAGCGTTAAAACTCGGTGCGGCGGCGGCCAGTAGCTCAGTGGCTGCTCCTATTACCGCAGCGCAGGA
>JBEKAD010000714.1:0-2859 GCA_050018435.1 Terriglobia bacterium | reverse complement strand
TCTATTTCTACCGATCGCCATTCGCCCGGCGCGCCAGCCTGTGATCCATTTCCCCTTCAAAGGTCAATACCGGCTTCGGACCTTTGCGATAGCCCGTCAGTCCCAACAGGCGCTACCTGATTACCACCACGCTGTAGGTCTTCAAAGTGGGTACGGCAAAAGCCAGTGCCCCCTCCTTGCTCGAAGGGGTCAGGGTCTGAGCCCCTTCATCGGGAGAAAGCACGGCAAGCTCCTTCACTTCCTCCGGCCTCCGCAGCCGCACCTGAATGTTCCCTACCGTGGGGGGTCCTATCCGCATTGTAATTAATCAGGCGCAGGAGAAGTTTCCCCGTTTCCGGCTGCCTTTGCAGTTCCGCCGTCACCGTCAGCGGCTCCTCCACCTCCAGCGTCATCCGCCCCGCGGCCGCCCATCGGACTGCATCCACCAGACCTTTGCAAGGTGTCAGGTGCTAGATGTCAGGTGCTGGTGCGGGGGTGGTTGTGGGGGCACCGCCCTTTCAGGGCTGGAAATTGGAAATGGGTGTTCCTCCTAGCCCAGACCAATGGCTTGGGCTGGGATAGCCCGCCCCTTCGTGGCTCGGAACTGCAAACTCCCAGAGCGGAGTTGAATCTGGCAATACAAGTCACTTACGATGATCGCGATCTCGCCGCTTCCGCCGACCCAGCACGCGAACTGGTCATAGGCGGTAACTCGGTAAATTTGGCGACTAACAACGATGTTCATGAGCAAGAAACGGCCAGCGCGGGAGCAGGAAAATTGCAAAAATGTGCCGGTATCCGGCGAAATTTCTGATAATAAAGGCAGTTAGCGATATTTTCCATGACCCATCACGAAAATAAATCGCTGAAAACAAACCAGTTAATCACATTGAGCTGCGGTCGGACGGGCAGAGAAAAGGATGGTAAAATTAAGGTACACCCGGCGATGTCCAATGGAATCAACGTGATATAACAAGTTTTCAGTGTCGCTTTTGGCAGGATTCAGGCGTCAGGATCGAGTCCGGATGTATGACCCGTGAGCCCCTCCGGACCCGGAGGGTTGTGCGTCGGGATTCCGGATTCCAGATTCAGGATTCAAGTGCCATCTTCGAGGTGGGACTCCGGATTCCAGATTCCAGACCGCTGAGCGCCCGTAGTTTGTTTCAGCATTCAGAATTCATAATTCAGAATTGCCTTCACGGTTCCGGCTCGATGAGCCCCAGGTGGCCGTCGGGGCGATGGTAGATGACATTGACGCGTTCACTGTCGGGGTTGCGGAAGACGACGGCGCCCGCGTGCGAGCGGTCGAGCGCCTCGATGGCTTCCTCGATGCTCATGGGTTTTAGCGGGACGCGCTCGGAGTGCACGATGCGGTGCTCATCGTGTTCAACGAGTCCCTTTCCCAAGACATTCAGCAGGACCGCGGAAGTCGGTTTGGGGCGGCGCTTGCTGGTGCGGCGGCGCTCCAGCAGACGCACGGCTTGGCGGGCAAGCTTGTCGATCGCCCCGTTAATCGAGGTTCGGATGTCGCCGGTTTCTTCCACGCCGACCACCGTATGGTCATGAAATTTGAGGGTGAGTTCTGCGATCCGCCGGTGCCTTTCAGCGGTTAGGATGACGTGCAGATCGAACTGTTCGCCCACCAGGCGAACGATTTTTCTAAGACGCGCCTGCGTATAGCGGCGCAGGTCAGTACTGATTTCCACTTGCCGACCGGTAAAATCAATGGGCATGATGGCACCTCCCAAAAGCAGTGACGAGTGACGAGTGACGAGCCGACAAAGCCCGAAATTTGAAAATCGAGACTCGAAAATCGGCGCGAGTTTCGAATTTCGAGCTTCGATTTTCGCCTTCTGACTTCACGTCACTCGTCACTCTTCACTCGTCACTTTTTTTCACGCTTTGACCCGGCGTTGGTGGGTACTGGGGATTCGCATGTCCTCGCGATATTTGGCCACGGTGCGACGCGTTACACAGTAGCCCACATCGCGCAGACGATGAGTAATCTGCTCGTCGGTCAGGGGATGCATGGGTTCTTCTTCCTCGATCATTTTCTTCACCAGCCGTTTCAGATTGATCAAAGAAGTGAGGCTGCCCGCCGGTCCCTGGACGGCCTCGGAAAAGAAATAGCGAAGCTCGTAAACGCCCTGGGGGGTGTGCGCATATTTGTTGGCGACGGCGCGGCTAACGGTGGAAGGATGCACTCCCACTTCTTCCGCCACTTCCTTGATCATCATGGGCCGCAGTTGATCGATTCCCTTGTCGAGGAATTCCTTCTGGCGGCGGATGATCGCCTCGCAAACACGGATGATGGTCTGCTTGCGTTGCTCGATGTTCTTGATGAGCTGAATCGCGGAGGTGAAGCGTTCCTTTACATAGTTGCGCACCTCGCGCGTGGTGCCGTCTTCACCCAACATACGCCGGTAGTGGTGGCTGAGGCGAAGCTGCGGAAGGCCATCCTCGTTCAGAACCACCTGATACCCGTCGCCGGTGCGGACAAAAGCCACGTCGGGCTCAATCAAGCGCGTTTGTGCGTTGCTAAAGCGCTGGCCGGGGCGCGGGTCGAGCTTGCGGATTATTTCCACGCAGCGCTCCACCGCCTTCACCGGCCGGTCGAGGGCGCGTGCGATCTCGCGATATTGCTTGTTCTGGAGTTGCTTCAGATGGTCGGAAACAATTTGCTGCGCCAAAGCATTGTCGGGAGCCAGGGTTCGCAATTGGATGAGCAGGCATTCACGCACGTCCCGAGCCGCCACGCCCAGGGGGTCAAACATCTGGACGAGAGCCAACCCCTCTTCTACATGCACAAGCTGATGGTTGCCCGACTGGGCCATCTCTTCGAGCGTCGCGGTAACGTAACCATCCTCGTTCAGGTTGCCG
>JBEKAD010000713.1:0-2877 GCA_050018435.1 Terriglobia bacterium | reverse complement strand
AGGGCCGGATTCCTTTCTCGCCTTCGGTTTCCGTAGGTTTCACCTACGGCTACTCACGGTGTCCCGCTTCGCGGGAAGGAAGGCGGCGAATCATTGGCAGACTTATTCTAGCGCCTAAGGGGGTGAGGGGAGGGTGGCGTGCCGGCGGGGCTAAGGCCCCGCCCTTCCAAGGACCGAGTAACCTGCGCCACCCACGCCAAGTCTCATACATCAAGATGTATTGGAACAACGAATGACTGACGCAAAACCCAAAAGTCGGCTGGCGGCCATCGCCCTTTACTTATTCGGAGGCCTGCTTTTCGTTGCTTGCCTCGGCTTGGCCTATCACCTCTGGAGCAGCAAGAAGCTGAGCCTGGCGGAGGAACAACATTCTCGCGACCAGGCGGTGGACGCCGGTCCGCGCGTGACCGTGGTCAGCGCCGATGAATCGCCTCGCGAGCGGATGCTTTCCCTGCTGGGTGAAGCCCGCCCCTTCGTCAGCGCCACCCTCTACGCCAAAGTGAGTGGATACCTGCGCGAGATCAACGTGGACAAGGGCGATCGCGTGAAGGCCGGCCAATTGCTGGCCACCATCGAATCGCCGGAACTCGATCATCAATATCAGGCCGCGGTGGCCGACGCCAAGAACAAGCGCCTGAATGCCGACCGCGCCAAAACCCTGGCGGGGCGCGACATGATTTCGAAACAGGATGCCGATACGGCGGCCGCCGATGCCGACGTGGGGGAAGCCAACGTGCGCTCCCTCGCCGCCCAGATCGATTACGAAACCATCCGCGCGCCCTTTGCGGGCATGGTCGTGGCGCGCTATGCCGACCCGGGGGCGCTGGTGCAGAACGCCGCCTCTTCCCAGACGGCCGCTTTGCCCCTCGTCACCGTGGCGCAAACCGATTTGCTCCGCGTGTACGTTTATCCGGACCAGCGAGACGCGCATTTTATTCGCGTCAACGATCCCGTGGAAATCATTCCTCCGGAGCGGCCGGAAATGCACTTGCACGCCTCGGTGAGCCGGATCAGCGGCCAATTGGATAATCGCACCCGCACCATGCTGACGGAGATCGACTTCAAGAACACTTCCGACGTGATTCTGCCCGGCAGCTTTGTGCAGGTGAACATACGAATCCACCAAGCCGGCTCGGGGGAGGTGGTGATTCCTTCCGAGTCTCTCATCCTGCGGGGCGACAAACCCTATGTGGCCATAGTCAGGCCCGACAACACCATTGCTTACCAGCCCGTGGTGATCGGTGTGGATGAGGGTCCCGTCGTCAGAATTGTTTCCGGTTTGAAAAAAGGCGACCAGATCGCTGTCAACCTCGGCGATAACGTGGCGGAGGGGAGCCGCATCCAGCCGGTAGCGGGGGGCGGACACTAACCGCAGAGGCGCTGGGGCGCAGAGAAAAGAAGGTGTTAGGTGCCAGGTGTCAGGTGCCAGTAAAACCCTAGCACCTGACACCTGGCACCTGACACCTTTTCTGCGCAGGAGGTTTCATGAAGCCCATACTGCTCGTGGTTCTGGGAGCCGTGCTCGGGCCTTGCGCTTGGGCTGCCGACCCGCCGCGGCCATTGTCCTTGGCGGAGTGCCTGCAAATTGCCGAGCAGAATCATCCTGACCTTGCCGCGGCGCGCGGGCTGATTGACTCCGCCCGGGCACAAGTGCGGATTGCCCGCGCGGGCTTTCGGCCCCACTTGGATGCAGGCACTGACTACACCCGCGCCACTTACAACTACACTGCCACCCCGGGCACTTCCCCCAAGCAGTTCAATTCCGGTTACAACGGTGAGAGCATGTCGCCGGCAGCTTATTACTACGGCGGGCTGAATTTTTCGCAGCTCATTTACGATTTCGGCCAGACGCGCGGCACGGTGGAGCGCACCCAGGCGGAGCTGGAAGCAGCGAACCAAAACCTGAAGCGCGTCCACGACCTGGTTTATCTGAATGTCCGCGAGGCTTTTTACAGCGTGCTGGCGACGGAAGGAATCCTGCAAGCTCGCAAGGATGCCGTCGACAATCAGACCAAGCACCTGGAGCAGGTTCGTTCCTTCCACGAGGTGGGCACCCGCCCGAAGATTGACGTGACCAAGCAGGAAGTGGCGCTGGCCAATTCCCAGGTGGATTACCGGCAGGCGCAGGAAAATTTGGAGGTAGCCCGCGCGGCTCTGGCGACGGCGATGGGCATTCCCCTGGACCAGGCGCCCGAACCCCTCAACACCGGGGCGGAGGTCCCGGAAGCCGGCAGCCTCGATGACCTCATGCTTCTGGCCGAGAAACAACGGCCCGATCTGGAATCGTTGCGCGACCAGATTTTCGCCGCGCAGGCGGATATCATCATCGCGCGCAGCTACTTTCGCCCCAACATTCGTTTGGGCGCCCTCCTCAACTATCAGAACCTGAAATTCCCCTTGATCTACAACTGGGACCTGGCGGGCCTGCTCGCGCAGAATTTTCTGGATGGCGGCACCAAGCAAGCACGCTTGGCGGCGGCGCAGGCGGAAGAGTCCGTGGCGCATGCCGACCTGACTTCCCTGCTGGAAAAGATACGCCAGGAAGTTTTTACGGATTATTCTGACTTAAAGGTAGCAAAGGACAAAATCCAGTTGAACCAGCAGGCCGTGGCGGAAGCGAAGGAAAATCTGGCTCTGGCGGAAGGCCGTTACTCGGCGGGATACGGAAACATCATCGAATTGACCGACGCACAAACGCTGCTGACCGATTCCCAGGTTCAGGAAATCGTCTCGCGTTTCGATTACCAAACCGCCGCTGCCCAACTTGACGTCGCCGTGGGCCGCACGCCGATGCCGTAGGGGAAGCAGGATTGATTTCTTGCTCCACGCCACCGCTATCGCGGAGGGTCTGCCCTCGGCTGAACCTCCTGCGCTCCG
>JBEKAD010000712.1:0-2892 GCA_050018435.1 Terriglobia bacterium | reverse complement strand
ATCATCAACATAATTTGAGGAAAACTGTAGTCTGTTGTTTTCTACAACCTCGTTTTAAGCCGCGGCCATTTCTGTGGGCCGCAGAGCTGCGCTCTGCGCCAGCCCGCGTTTCAACGGACACTCCTCGTGTCTTGAGCTCTTCCTTCGCCAACCGTCTGCCATGAAAATAGCTCCCCTCCTCGGCTGAGGAGGGGGTTAGGGGGCGGTGGGGTACGGGACAAATCGCGCAGGTCAACCACCCCCTGACCCCCTCCTTATCAAGGAGGGGAATCACCGGGAGCATCTTCATACACAGTGGCGGGCCAAAGGCCCATGACATCTTCGCTGAATTCGCCGCCCGTCACCCCGTCGGAACCGGCAGCCCCCGGATCCGCCGCAGCATCGCGCCAAACAGTCGCCGCGTCAGATGGCTCATCGCCGCCTGGCGTGGAGCGCTCGCTTGACTTGGTGCTGTTCGGCATCCATAATCCTGTCAGCAGTCCTTGCGAACTTCCACAGAGTTACGGAATGGACCGGTCACATGCCTGCCTTGCTGGCGCCGGATTCCAAAACCCTGAGCTGGGGCGCCGTGGCAGCCGAGAAGTTGCCGGACATCTTCGCGACCCACAAAGCCGTCTGCTGGTCGTGCCACATTGTGGAAACCTTCCGCCGCGAGCATCCCGAACTCGTCACCGACCGCCCGGCGCGCTGCTAATCTGCCAGCCAACCGGAAGTGACAGGTGACCAGTGACCAGTGACGAGCAGCATTCAATCCCTGTGTTTGTGGGAGCCGTCCGGCATCACTGCCTACTGCCTACTGCTCTAGCGTCCTACATAGCTCACACGCCAGGTGCAGTTGGTGCCGTCGTCGGTAACCAGCAGCGAGCCATCAGGCGCGACGGCCACACCCACGGGGCGTTCCCACAAACTCAGTTTTCGCTTGCCTCACGAGCCATTTGAAGGGTTCTTTGCGCTCCCCATTTGGCAATGTATAATGTCCGGTTGCTTGCAATCCGGTGGTGGGTCAATTTGATGCTGTAGCGGCGGGTTTATCCCGCCACTTTTCAGGCGAACGTGGCGGCGTAAAGCCGCCTCTACATCAAATTGACCCACTACCTGCAATCCTGCGGAGTGTCCTGAGCTCAGCAATCCTGAGAGACCGAATGCAGCGATCCACCCGCGTATCTTTTCTTTGCCAGACAATGAGTTTGGCCTCGATCTTCGCTGCCTTTTTCCTCTTTGCGCAAACTCGGCCCACCGGCTCCAGGTCCGGTCCGCACCCGGTAAAGCAAGTTGTGACGGCGCCATCCGTCCCTCTGCAAACCTTCCGCAACCTCGGCAAAGCCTATTTTGAGCAGGGCAAGTATGTCGAAGCCATCGAGCAATTTCAGAAGGTGGTGGCTTCCGGAAAAGCGTCGGCCGCCGATCGCCTGAACCTGGGCCTGGCGCTGATGGAGGCGAACCGACTGGACGCCGCGCTCGGCGAAATGACCACCGCCCAGCAGATGGACCCACACCTCGTGGCCGCCGACTACAATCTCGGCATCCTCTATAAGCGCGAACTTCGCAATCCGGACGCCGAAGTAGCTCTACAACGGGTCATCGCCGCCGATTCCCAGGACCCTGCCACCTGGTTCAATCTGGGGACCGTGTATTTTGCCGAAAAGAAACTGGACGAGTCCCTTGACGCCTACCACCACGTTATCGAGATGGGCTTTGGCCGCGGCCAAAACTTTTACGTCGCCTCGCTTTTCCGCACGTTTACGGCGCTCGTGCGCTTGAAACGCCAGGATGACGCCCAGAAAGTGCTGAAACAGTGGGAAGGAATGCGTGACAAGGTTCCGAACATTTCTCTTCAGGACCCGGCGCTGGAGGGCGGCAAATACGGCGGCATCCTGGCGCCGTCCACGCCGCCCCTGGAAATCGCGCGTCACGCGAATCTGGAGAGGGTAACGTTTGCAGAAATCACCCAAAAGCTCGGGCTCGCCCTTCCTACAGCAAGTGCGGTGGCTCGCGACCCGCGTCAGCCGATCAAAGCCGCTGATTATTCACGGGAATTCGCCCGGCAGAATCTTGTTCCGTTCTTCGGCCCCTCTATCGCCGTGGGGGATTACGACAGTGATGGGCACCCGGATCTTTACGTGGTGATTCCTTCCGCCCAGAATCATCTCTTTCACAATAATGGCGATGGCACGTTTAGCGACGTGACGAAGAAGGCGGGAGTCGCCGGCCCGGGCGCAACCCTATCCGCCACGTTTGCCGACTTTGATAACAGCGGCAAGATAAGCCTGTTTGTAGCCGGCCTCGACGGCGTGAAAGTCTATCGCTATGCCGGCGACGGCGTGTTTCAAGATGATACGGAAAAGGCGGGGCTGAAACCTGAACCCGGCGAAGTTGACACACGCGCCGTGCTGTTTGATGCCGATAACGACGGCCTCCTGGACCTCGTCATCACCGCGTACACCAACCTGAATCAGCCTCCCCAAAAGGACTCCTTCCTCTTTCCCAACGATTTCTCCGGCGCCACGCTGCACTTCTATCGCAACAACGGCGACGGATCGTTCACGGAGAAGACTTCTGCGGCGGGCCTCGCCGCGGCCAAGGGGCGAATGCGCGGGGCGGTGTTTGCCGATTTCGCGAACCGCGGCTACGCCGACCTTTTTCTGTTTCGCGATGATGGTCCGCCCTTGCTTTACGAGAATCAGGGTGAGAACAAGTTCGTGTTCCGCCGGGAAACGGGCGCGGCGCTGGCGAAGGCGGTGGTGCTTGACGCGCAGGTGGCCGATTTCAACCACGATGGTTACTTCGACCTGGCCATCTGGTCTACGAACGGGTATCAAGTGCTGCTCAACCAAGGTGATTGGAAATTCTCGCCCGCGGCGGCGCCGGCCATTTCACCCCCGGCCGGCTTTT
>JBEKAD010000711.1:0-2915 GCA_050018435.1 Terriglobia bacterium | reverse complement strand
TGTCCTAATTCCGGGTGTAGCGCCGGGCTTCAGCCCGGCACGTGCCGCCCTAAAGGGCGGCGCTACGTTCAAGTGCCGCCCTAAAGGGCGGCGCTATGTTCAAGTTAGGACAGCACCAAAATCCGGGGCTCATGCAAAGGATGGAAGATTCCAGCCTGCGCCCATGTTGGCGGCCCAGCAACACGCTGATCAAGGTCCGAAACGGGGCGCTGACCAAAAAGATGTTAAAAATGAAGAGTGCTCCCCAGAGTTTATTGAAAACAAAGGGGCAAAAAAAGTGCTCCTAATGAGTTCATGAAAATAAAGAAGTTATCGTATTTTCGGGATGAGTTATTGAAAGGAAAGGAGATAGGCGAAGAAATGCTGAATTATGAATTATGAAGTATGAAGTATGAAGTCTAAAGTCTGCGGACGCAAAATCAGCTCATCCATAGATCGGCTTATCGGGTCATCGGGCATCTAAAACCAACCCTGTGATCAGCCGATGACCCGATGACCCGTTGACCCGATGACTCGATCCGCTATTTGCTTGCCCTTGCGCCCGATGTTATAATTGGGCTCAATATAAGGCCCGCGTTGGACTGCACCTTTTGGGGAGTGATGGCGCCAGGCAAGGCTCCTAGAGAGGGTGCAGCCGAGGGCGCTGTAAGCGGCGCTCCGGGCTTGGGTGAATGGGAGGGGATCAAGTTCGAGTGGGCGCCGCCCGTGCGGTGTCGGGGCCTCTATGTGGAATTGTCTCCATTCATGCCGGGTCGTCCTGCTAGGCGGGCTTCTGTTGTACACCTTCCTTCCTACTGCCGCTAAAGCCGACCAGATTGTGGTGTTGGTGGACGAGCACGGGCACAAGATTTACGTGAACACGGGTGAAACCTCGAGCCGCGTGGATTGGATGACGCGCAGCTTTCGCCCCAGCGCGACCGCCGTCTCCGGGCGCGCCCCTGCGAACATCAACCAATTGGTGGAGCAAGCCGCGAGCCGGTTTCAAGTGGATCCCGAATTGATCCACGCCATCATTCGAGTGGAGTCGGGCTACGATCCCAAAGCCGTTTCCAGCAAAGGCGCCATGGGCCTGATGCAATTGATTCCGGCGACGGCGCAGCGATTCGGCGTGGCGAACCCGTTCGACCCCAAGCAAAACCTCGAGGGCGGCGTCAATTATCTGAAGTACCTGATGGGTCTTTTCGGAGGCGACCTGACGCTTTCACTGGCGGCTTACAACGCCGGTGAGCACTCGGTGCAGCGCTGGGGAGGCATCCCGGCGATCCCCGAAACGCAAAACTACGTGCGCAAAGTCACCAACATTTATCAGCCAGGGGACGCACCGGCGTCGGCCAAGACCACTCCCAAGGAGCCGCCCAAGCCTCCCATCATCCGATACGTTGATGAGTACGGGGTGGTGCATTACACCAATGTGGAATAGCCAAGGCAGTCGTCAGTGGTCAGTTGTCAGTCGTCAGTCATCTGTTATCGGTAATAGCTCTTTCTGAGAACTGACAACTGACGACCTCTCCGGCACCATGAGGTTTAAGTTGAGGGTTAGTGGTTCACGAAAGCGATTTCGGTGGGCGCTGTTCCTGGCTGGCCTGGCGCTGTTCGCGGCGGCGGCTTCCGCCACCGTATCGCCCGCCCGCCGCCAGCGCGCCATTGCGGCTTATGAAAAAGCCCAGCAAATGCACGCCACCCTCGAAGCCCATCCCGAAAGCAAACGCAACAAGGAAGAATACAAGAAAGTCATCGATGCCTATTACGAGGTCTATCGCCTGAACCCCGCTTACAGCAAGGCGCCGGTGGCGCTCGCGGCCGTTGCGGAACTCTATCGAGAGATGGGGCGCGAGTTTTCCTCGGACTCTTACTTTTTGGAAGCGATCAAGTCCTACCAATTCCTCATGAAGCAGTATCCGCAAAACCGCATATCACGCGAGGCGCAGTTTACCCTCGGGGAGGTTTATCGCCAGGACCTCGAGGATCCGGGCGAAGCCCGCAGAGCTTTCCAGGATTTCATTGCGCTTTATCCCCAATCCGAAAAGGCGGGCGAAGCAAAGGATATCCTGAAGCAACTTGACCGGCAAGCTGCGGAAAGAGCCAAGGCCAACTCAGCTCCCCCTCCCGTGGAAAAGGTCTCGGAAGAACGCACTTCGGGGCTGCGGCAAGTGACGGCGGTACGCCGCTGGGTGGGGCCGAATTACTTGCGCATTGTGATCGTAGTGGACGGCGAAGCCAAATTCGAATCGGTGCGGCTTTCGAACCCCGACCGCATTGTCGTGGATCTTCAGAACGCGCACCTTAGCCCGGAACTGGTGGGCAAGACGTTTCCCGTGGAAAATGGCTTCCTGCGGCAGATTCGGGTGGCGCAGTTCTCCGCCGACGTGGCACGCGTGGTGTTGGACGTGGAGAAGCTTGAGTCTTACTCGATTTTCTCTCTCCCCAATCCGTTCCGCCTGGTGATTGACGTCCAAGGCACGGCGCCGACGCAGATGGCCAGGACGATCAAACCTGCGCCAACGGCAAGCACCGAGGGTCGAAAATCCGAAAAAGTTCGTTCACCTACGACTGCCAACCCTGCACCCACTGCACAGGTTGAGGTTGCCGCTAAAGCCCCGCCACCGGCCCCGACCCAGGTAAAAACCGAAACCGAACCCTCCACCCCACCGGAGTATAAGGAAGAATCTGCCTCCGTCAGCCCGCCCCCGGCGAGCAAACCCGGCAAGAAATCAAAGGGAGAAACTGCGGCCACCGCGACGGATGTTACCCCCGCCATCCAACCCGCTGCCCCCACCGAGTCCGGCTCTCGCACTTTGACGCGCGCGCTCGGGCTGAAAATCGGCCGGATCGTCATTGATCCCGGGCACGGCGGCCACGACACGGGAACGCTGGGACCCACCGGATTGGAAGAGAAAGATGTTGTCCTGGATGTG
>JBEKAD010000710.1:0-2933 GCA_050018435.1 Terriglobia bacterium | reverse complement strand
GGATGTGTTGTTTTGAATTTACTTCCCTCTCCCCCTTGGGGGTCAAAAGGATGTGTTGTTTTGAATTTACTTCCCTCTCCCCCTTGGGGGTCAAAGGGATGTGTTGTTTTGAATTTACTTCCCTCTCCCCCTTGGGGGAGAGGGGGGACCGCAAGGCGGTGGGTGAGGGGGTCGAACATTGGGAACTGTCAATTTAAGTGAAGAGTATTGCTGCTATGGGGGCTGACTCAAATTGCGCGCTGTCGCTTCTTTGTATCCAGCAGCTTGACTTACGAGGCTTGCCCCAAGGTTGGAGGCACGATATATCCCGGATTGACGGAATAGGCGAAGCAGAAACCGTGAGCAATTCTGAACAGACACGCCAGCCGTTATTTGCCACCATTTGATGTGTTCCTGGAGAGGGGGTCGGTCCCCAGCGCGGTGGCTCCGGGAAGAACGTTCCTTGAGGAGTAAAGCAATCATGAAAGTGGAATTAAAGCCGATTGTTGAAGCACTCAAGCATGATGGCAATCAACTGGAACAACACGCCCGGAAGCTGAGAACAATCTCTCCCAATTTCGAAGCGGAGGCCGAGGAAATAGACGACAGGGTAGCGTCCATCAGAAAGCAGATCGAGATTTTGGAACAGTGGGAATAGCCGCAAACCCGAAGGCATCGTTGATGTTCTATTCCATCTTGAGTTACTCAAGTTCGGCGGCGTAATATGACGTGGACAAGTGAGGATGGTGGATCTGTGCAAGACTGAACGTCTTGCATGGCAGAAATGAGGGACGATAAAGATATGCCAAGCACAGATGGAAGACGAGAGATTACTGCGCGCGCGAATGCGAAGGAAGCGGAAACCGTTCGGCAGTCTCAGAAGCTGGTGTCGAAAACAAAGCAGCTCTCCGCAAGCAAGGATGCGAAAAGCCGGGTGCGAAGCGCCAGAGCACTGAAGGGCCGATCTCGCGAACGTACAGCATGATACCGGCTTCATCGGGCGATGGTGAAGGACTGCGCGAAACTGATGAGCATCGTCGCGGCCAAGTCGCCCGATGCGAATGTTGGCGAAATTCATCCAATGAGCTGCCACGGTTCGGCACTCGATTCTATCGTTCTGGGGAGGTATCCATGGCGACACGTAAGGTGCGGGATGACGAGGGTCAGATCGGTGAAGCTGGGAGCGATGCGGAGGAAGCAGCCTCTGACAGCGCCGGGCAATCGGGTGATGCCCAGGGGCTTTCGCAAGTTGCGGAGGTCAACGAGGAGAGCGTCGGAGAACTCGCCGAAACGGATCAGGCGTACGAGGCTGGGACCGTGGAGGGTCTCGAGGATGCAGGCGATCACCCCGAAAGGCCCGTACACACGCGGGAGGACAAGGCCCGGTAGCGGACACTCCGCCGGAGCGAGAATCGGAATTCTGGCCTGACTCGGCCGATTCCGGTTCCGAAGTGATTTCTTACCAAACTGAGCACTTTTGAACAGACACGCCGCCGCCCAGGATGTTTCAATCGTTGTCGGAGGCTCAAAAATGAAAACCCTGGGTCTACCGTCAGCCACTCGGGGACCCGAAATGGAAATCTCGAAAGAAATTTCGGCGTGGCTCCCACCCTAGGCCCATCGGGTTGCAGGCTTGCGTCATCCGGAGTTGGGAGGAGGTTTAGGTGAAGGTCTTAATGGTTTACCCGGAGTTTCCGGACACGTTCTGGAGCTTCAAGCACGCTTTACCATTTCAAGGGAAAAGGTCGGCTTTTCCTCCCCTGGGATTACTCACCGTGTCCGCGCTGCTGCCTTCGCACTGGGAACGCCACCTCGTGGATCTGAACGTGTGCCGCCTCAAGGACTCCGACCTGGCCTGGGCGGACGTCGTCTTCCTGAGCGGCATGATTGTGCAGGGACCGTCGATGAAGGAGCAGATCGCGCGGGCCAAGCGTCACGGGGTGCGCACGGTGGTGGGCGGCCCGATTGTCAGCGCCAAGGACCCCGCCATCGCCGAAGCCGACCACGCCGTCGAGGGAGAAGCTGAGGAGATTATCTCCCAGCTCGCGGCGGACCTCGAACGGGGGGAGGCCCAACCCCACTACTTCCAAAAGCAATGGTCCGACGTCACGCGGGTGCCGGTGCCGGACATGCGCATCGCACCCCTGCGGCGCTATAGTTCCATGTCGCTTCAGTACTCGCGGGGCTGTCCCTTCACCTGCGAATTCTGCGATATCATCGAAATCTACGGCCGGCGGCCGCGCACCAAGACGCCCGATCAGGTGTGCGCGGAGCTCGACCAGCTTCACCGGCTGGGCTGGCGAGGCTCTGTTTTCATGGTGGATGACAACTTTATCGGTAACAAGAAAAACGTTAAGCTCCTGCTTCCCCGCCTCGTCCAGTGGATGCGCGAACACAAGTTTCCCTTCTCGCTTTATACCGAGGCTTCCCTGAACCTGGCGGAAGACGAAGAGATGCTGGCCCTGATGCGCGAGGCGCATTTCACGCGCGTCTTCCTGGGCATTGAGACCCCGGTGGTCGAGAGTTTGAAGGAAACCACCAAATTCCAGAACCTCCGCAAGGATCTGCTGGAAAGCGTGAAGCTCATTCAGGCTTACGGAATGGAAGTGATGGCGGGCTTCATTGTGGGGTTTGATAACGACCCGCCCGATGTCTTTGACCGTCAAATCGCGTTCATCCGCGAGGCTGCAATTCCTCTCTCGATGGTGGGTCTGCTCACAGCCCTGCCCAATACGCAGTTGTGGCGGCGGCTTAAAGCGGAGGGACGGCTCCTCAAGGCCAGCCTGGGGAGCAACACGCTTGCCGATTTGAACTTCATCCCGCGCATGGATCCTCAGGAATTGCTGGATGGCTATCGGCGCATCATGCAAACCATTTACAATCCCCAAGAATACTTTCAGCGCGCCTCGGCTTTCCTGGGACAATTAGGCAAGGGGTCGCGCTCGCCGGTTGTT
>JBEKAD010000709.1:0-2937 GCA_050018435.1 Terriglobia bacterium | reverse complement strand
AAGCGGCGGTTCTTGTAACCAAAGCTCGCCGCGGAATACCACATCTGCAAATCGAGGTAGGGTGTTCCCTGCTCGTCGTAAAGATAACTGCCCTCGCAATCGGCGAAGATTTTCGGGGGTTCCAAATAATGCACCGTGTCGCCAAACGAGCAATATTGGCGCTCCAGAGCTAGAAGCTCTGCCGTGCGGGTCGTAGAATCAGAAATGGCCAAAGGGCCTCCAGTGAATATTCGATTTTCGATTGCCGATTTTCGATTGGCGAAGCACTTTCCTTCTGAGCCCTCTTCTGGGGAATAAAACTCTTTCGCTTGGCTCACGGACGTGAAACGCGATACCGTTCGCCCGCCAACCTCCCCGTTAAACCATTCGCTGCTCGGCGCCGTTGCAGTTTTCTGGATGCTATTCCAGAAAGCGGCGTTGGCGCGCGTGAAAGACACCCCAGATGCTCACATAGTGGCCGAGAACTCGATAGAATGCGACGTAAGGGGTGTCGGAAACCACGAGTTTGCGGAGTTCGGTTTCATCGACCTTTGCACCCATTTCGGGGAATTCCCCGAGCAGCAGGTCGGCTTTCTGAATGCGGTCGATGGTACGCTCGGCCGCGTCGTTACTCAAGCCGGCGAGGTAGTTGGCAATCCCATCGAGGTCGTCGTAAGCCTTCTTGGCCCAAAGGACGGTCATTGGGGCAGCGGATTCCTGCGGCTGGGGCGAAGGGAGTCCAGCTTCGCGAAGGCGTCCTCATTGCTATAGGTTTCGCCCGTGTCCGTCGCGTCTCTCCGCCGCACCTCCGCGATCTGCGCTTCTTCAATACTGAGCAATGAATCGATAGCACTAGAAAGCAGGGTGGCTGGCGCTTCATCCCGTTCCTTGGCCACGCGCTCAATCCTGAGCTTCAGTTCCGTCGGCAACTCCAGATTCGAAGTTCTGCTCATAGCTGAACCTCCCAATCCTTGCTCATTCCTTCAAAGGCCGCAATTTCCTGATCCAGTTCCGCCATGCAAATTATTATAACCCCTATCCGCCAAGGTGACACCGCTCACGAACAAGGCGTAAGCTGTTCGCAGAGGGGGCGGCAATGGCTAGGTGGGGAGCTCGGCCTTCTGACCAGGAAGGGGAACGGCAGCAAAAGCTGGTGCGTTTTTTACGAAAGCTACGCCTTTGTGGTTTTCGATAATCTTAAAAGCAGGGTAGTTCATAAGCAAAAGCATATAGCAATGGTGAACGGTGAGGACCAGGTCCTGTAACGCAGGGTCGCTCTCTAAATCCTTGATTTCTAATCCGAATGCCTTGCATTCCTCAGCATCAAAATGCCTATCGTGAGTTTTGTTGCTAGGATAATCGGAGAGCACCCTTACGGCTTTCTTGGCTCGTCTCTTGCTATCTTGATGATGCGAGAACATGCCTTCTGAAAGTTGTTGCTCGACAAAAGCATTCGACCACTTTATCGCATTTTCGCATTGACCAAGAAAGGTTGGCCGGTACTGTCCAATAATCTGTTGCCATATGACAGCTCGGCTTGGGTCCTTTTTGACTTCCTTCAGGGCGCGCTTAAACTCTTGCACTACTCCATAGGCGGGAATCCCGCGTAATTGTGGATCGATTGGCCCCAAGTTCGATTGCTTGCCCATCCAAATTTCCTTGCAACAGCATGCCATTATCGACCCAGCAGACATGGCGATCTGTGGGACAAACGCCCGAATATTCCTCCCAAACATTTTTTGAAGATAATTCACTATGGATTGAGTGGCCGCGATGCCACCGCCTGGAGTATGAAGAATTAAATCCAATCCCAATAGTCGGTCCAACTTATGGACGGTTGTCATGAATCCGGCTTTGTCTTCGTCGTTTATATCCGATAAGGCTACGCCGGGTTTCGAGAGCCAACCAGAGTAATAGGCAATGATGTTTCTGCCTGTTTGTACGTGAAGTTGATGTAGATATTTCTTGCGGGTCGAGTCGATGGCTTGACCAGCAAGCATTTGCTGCTGCTGGATTTCAAGGAATATTTCATTCCAATTGGGCATGAAGCCTCGCCTGAAGCCGAACGTCCATTTCAATCCCAGGAGTCGTTGTTGTAGGGTAGACTTTCAGCGCCGACGGCTGCTCCAAACTATCTTGATCTGTGTAAATGCCCCGGTAAGGCAGCAACGCGGGCGAGAACACATTTCTGTATTCCCGTTCCAGACTTTTTTCGCGCCCCTTCCCGGCTTTCTTTGCTCGCGCTTTCGGAGCCAAGTCAATTCTCCGGGACGGTTTCCTAGTCTTGGTCATGGTCTCTGCCCCCTTTCCAGTTACACTATCCCCTTTTTTTTCAGTTACCTTGCCAGTCGACAGCTTTCTTCCACCGCGTAAAGAAATCATACCATGAATTAGATGTCAAGTGTCTTATCGGCGGATTCCTCAGAAGCATTAGAAAAACTCAGTACGAATCCCCACCCAAAGCCGGAGTCCAAAATTACGCATCGGGGTCACGAAACCGCCGCGACGGCCTGGCGGTAACCCCGGGCGGGCGCCGGGGCCAGCAACTTCTCGAGTGTCGCCTGGACTTCCCTAAAAGTCTCGAAAGGATGGCAGGCGATGCCGCTCTCCCGGCAGTGTGCCAGCAAGTGCCGTTTGGCAAACACCACGTCGGCTTCCTCCACCGCGAAACGGTCGGACATGCCATCGCCCACAAAGATGACGGGTTGCCGGCCTGCCCGCAGACGGCGGATGAGCGCCTGTTTGCAGGTGGCGCACCCGTGCGGGCAGGGTTCGGGGGAGTGAGGGAAGGAAGGCACCAACCGGCGGCCCTCCACGCGCAGCGCGCTCGCAAACAGGTTTGCACCGCTGCGAAAGTGCCGCTCGACGCCGGCGCGCTTCAAGACGCGGCGAAGCACGTAATCGAATCCGTCGCTGAGGATGTATAGCGGCAGCCGCTTCTTGCGCGCGAACTTGCAA
>JBEKAD010000708.1:0-2938 GCA_050018435.1 Terriglobia bacterium | reverse complement strand
CTGCTGATGCGCATTTCCGGGAATCAGGAACTCGTAATTGCGGACCACCTGGGAACCTTCGCGGTCGGTGGACTTGCCGCCGCCGCGGAAGAGAACGGGGCGGGCGAGCGCGATGCAGGAGTGGCCCTCACCTTCAACGATGCACTGGCCATCGTTGACCTTGCCTCCGGCAAGTTCAAGGGAACGGTGAAGACCGGCATCGCGCCCTTTGGTGTGGCGGTGAACAAGGGAAGCACGGTCGCTTACGTGACTAACTGGGGTGGCCGTTTCCCGCAGCCCAAGGACGCGACGTCTCCCACGGGCGACAGGCCAGGCGCCGATCTGGTGGTCGTGGACAAGCGCGGCATCGCTTCCACCGGGGCCGTTGCGCGGGTGGATCTTGTGTCCATGAAAGTGACGAACGAGGTTGCGGTGGGCTTGCACCCGACTGCCTTGCATTGGGATGAGCCCCGCGCGCGGCTCTATGTTGCCAACAGCAATTCGGATTCGATTGCGGTGGTCAACACGCAAACCCATCAAGTGACGCAAACTATTCCCATCCAACCCTTCGCGAGGAAGGTGGCAGGAATTGCTCCCAACGCGCTGGCGGTAAGCGCCGACGGGAAAACGCTTTACGTGGCATGTGGTGGAATCAACGCCGTCGCCGTCATCCGCACGGCGGACGGACACCTGGAAGGATTGATTCCTACCGCGTGGTACCCGAACGATCTGCGGCTAAGTCCCGAGGGGAAGTATTTGGTGGTCGCGAATCTGATGGGAGTGGGTCCCGGGGGAAACCCGGCCGATGTCGAGCGCCTGGCCAAGCAGTCCCACCTGGTGGATATCCAGCCCGGACCCGCGCGGCGCTTTGTGCATTCCGATCGTTCTTCCGTGCAGGTGATCCGCGTCCCGGATGCGGCACAACTGAGCGGTTACACCACCGCCGTGATCGAGAATAATAAGATGCCGGGAGGCAATGCCGGTGCGGCCGCCGCCCCCAGCATCCATGCCGGATTGAAGCCACTGCCCGTGCCGCTGCGCGCCGGAGACCCCTCGCTGATCGATCATGTGGTGTTCATCATCAAAGAGAATCGGCCCTATGACCAGGTTTTTGGGGACTTGGCCCAGGCTAACAGCGACCCGACGTTGCTGGTTTACGGACGTGACGTGACGCCCAACCATCACCGCTTGGCGGAACAGTTCGTGGCGCTCGACAACTTCTATGCCACGGGCGGAAACAGTGCCGACGGCCATCAGTGGCTCACCCAAGCAGCGGAAACAGACTACTGCTATTGGCCGGGCTACACCGGGCGCAGCTATCCCTACGATGGCTTTGATCCCATCGCCCCGGCCAGCAGTGGATTCATTTGGGATGCGGCGCTCAGCCGGAAGCGAACGGTGGAAGACTTTGGCGAATATGTGGGCGTCCCGGCCACCCATCAAGTCAGGGGCCCCGAGCGGGCAAAGCTCATGGACGAGTGGAAAAAGGGCGCGGACTTTGCCGGCCGATTTCACGTGGTGGCCCCGCTTGCACCCTTGAACAAGATTCTGGCCAAAGACTATCCTTACTGGACGCTCGCCGTTCCTGACGTGGTGCGTGCCCAAATCTTCCTGAAGCATCTCCAGGCTTGGGAGAAGAACGGCGCCATGCCCAATCTGCTGCTCGTGCAATTGCCCAACGATCACACCGCGGGCACAGACCCCGGCATGCCGGTTCCCCAGGCGTTGATTGCTGACAACGATCTGGCCCTCGGCCAAATCGTTGCCGGTCTCTCCCAATCGCGATTCTGGAAGAATATGGCGATTTTTGTGGTGGAAGACGACGCCCAGAACGGACTTGATCACGTCGACGGCCATCGCACCGTGGCCCTGGCGATCAGTCCCTACACTTGCCGCGGTTCGGTGGATTCGACCTTTTACTCGCAAACGAGCATGTTGAAGACGATCGAGTTGATGTTGGGCTTGCCCACGCTTTCGGTGTTTGACCTGATTGCCAACGACATGCGCAACAGCTTTCAGTCCGTGCCCGATTTCACGCCCTACGCCGCCGTGACGCCCAAGCAGTCGCTGGAAGAACTGAACCCTCCGCTCAACACCCTGAAGGGGCCCGCGCGTCAGGCAGCCTTGGCCTCGATGAAGATGAACTTCAACCTGCCGGACGCTGCGCCCACGGAGAAGCTGAATCGCATCTTGTGGCGCCAGGCGCGCGGCTGGCGCACGCCGTATCCGCGCACCGGGCAAGCCGTCTTCGCTCCTTACTCTGTTGACCTGGATGATCAGGAGAAAGAGGAGATGAACGAGACGAGGTGACTTCCGGCATTCACATGGATGGGCATGATAGACAGGATAAAAAGGCGGAATAAGAAATCCTGAATATCTTGTCTATCCCTGTTTGAAATCCTTGCTTCTGGTGAAGCGCTTGTATTCGAATTTCAATTCCCTATCCTGTCCATCCTGTTTATCCATGTTCAGTCTCTCATGCCGGCGAATCCGGCGAAAACCGAACTGGACGATTGTGGCGTGAGGTAGTACACTGCGCGCGGCGCTCGGGAGCTTGGGATCGGGGATTTTGAGTCGCCGGAGCGCGCGGGCCGCTTCCCCAATACCAAGCCGACGCCGCCGACTTGGCGAAGGCGGCCCCTGGCGGCATCGCTAAGTTGTGTTAATACTTAAGTAGGTTATCTTACTGATGAGCATAGATGACTCCATCTTGCCGGAGCAGAAGAAGCCTTTGGCCGGCGCCTGCCGCCATCAGTGGCAGAATCAGGAAGGCCCCTACGTGGTGGCGCAGCTTTGCGAGGTGTGCAAGCTCTACCGGTACAAAAGCAGCGCCACGGCGGATTGGGAATATCGCGCGCCCATTCCCTTTGGGCGCGCGCCGGAGGAATGATGCGCTACGAAACCCGGGATTCGGGGTTGGGGATTTGGGCGAAACCCGAAGCCCGCGTGCCGAATCCCG
>JBEKAD010000707.1:0-2938 GCA_050018435.1 Terriglobia bacterium | reverse complement strand
AATGATGGTGCGGCGCGGCTTCCAGCCTTGCTTCCGGAGCTCGCCCATCGACCGCGCTTCTTCCATCTCATCCACAAGCGCGGAGACAGGATCTTCGGCGCCGTTCACCCAGGCATCCTCGTGATTGCCGCGCACAATCCATTCCTCAGGGGAACTGGAGCCGGGAATCCGGGCGATGACGTCATTGAGGGTTTTGGTGTCCCAGTTGGCTTTCACTTTCAAATGCACTTGGGCAGGGCCCGGGCCGACGTGGTAGGTGAGGGCCAGCGAGCCGCGCCAGGCTTCCGGGGCCACGGGTCCACGCAAGGCGGCGAGCAGCGGTTGCGCGTCGCCATAAGAGATGGGCAGAACCGGAATCTTGGTGATGGTCTTGGCTTCCGCCAGCGGCAGGCGCTGGGCGTCTTTGGTGGCGCCCACGCCGGGCGTGAGGGGGTCGCCGGGGTAAAGCACCATGTCCATGACACTGCCGCGCTGCACGCCCTCCAGCGGGCGCCAGGGGCCGCCAGGGAAGACGTCGCCGCGGAAATAGCCGTCCTCATGCGGGTCGGAATAGATGATGCAGCCGACGGCGCCGTGCTCAGCCGCCACTTTGGGTTTGATGCCGCGCCACGACATGCCATAGCGCGCCATCACAATCGCACCCTTCACGGATATGCCCAGGCGCTCCATTTGCTCGTAGTCCGCAGGGATCCCGTAGTTGACGTAGACGAGGGGCGCCGTGACGTCGCCATCGACCGAGTAGGCATTGTACGTGGGGCGTTGCTCGGCATGTTGGTCCGAGGTCGGATCGCCCCCCACAGTGGGTTCCTCCAGTGTCGCCTTGAAATGCCTGGGTGCAACCAGTTCCACCAAGCGCTCCTTGGGTGTGGGGAAGAGGACATCAAAGTTCTCGATGTGCGCGTCCCAACCCCACTGCTGGAACAGCGAGAGAATCCACTGGGCGTTGGCGCGGTCATAATCCGTGCCCACGTGGTGAGGGCGCGCGGAGATTCGTTGCATGTAGCTGCGCAGGTTGGCGAGGCTGGGGAGAGCGCGGAATTTGCTCTCCCAATCGCGTTCCGCGCGCGCGGAGTCAGCGGAAAAACCGTCGAGGAGGGCACTGGAGTCCGCCGCCGCGGCCGCGCCCACCGCGGAGTTGGCTGCACCCGCGGGGTGGGCAGCCGCCGGTACCGGATTTACCGCGTGGGCCATCAACAAGACGGCCGCGAGGCACGCAATTACACTCAGGACGAAACGACGCATCGAGAACCTCCTGCAAAAGTGTGCGGCGAAGTATATCGCATTGAGAGCGCCTGGCAAAAAGAGATCGCGCGCGAGTTCGCGGGCGCGGTTTGGGATATACCCATGCACACCCGGCAGTTCTCAGTGCGAATATCTCACCAGCCCGAGTTGTTCTCATCGAGAGGCGGGAAGGGCGGGGCTGAAGCCCCGCCCTTCCTCTCACCGGAAGGAGTCGAAGGTTGATCCTCGAGATGCGCGTGGAGGCGGGGCTCTTCCGGAGCCTTGAAGACTGATGACGGAGGATGCAAGAAAATGTGGTAGTCTCATAAAAGAATCACCCGTGGCGTCGCCCGCAGGAATAGCAAGGCTTCACGCGGAGGGATGGGTGAGCGGTTGAAACCGGCGGTCTTGAAAACCGTTAGCCTCGAAAGGGGCTCGGGGGTTCGAATCCCTCTCCCTCCGCCATGCCCCCTGGAGTAGACGGAGGCGCGAACTCGCTTGACGCGCCTCGGCAATTGAGGAACGGCGCGTCCACACGCCTGGCTTTCCAACCCGAGTCTAAAATGGACGGCTTTCCTTTTGGGATTGATGTGGGCGACGGGTCCTCAAAACATTTTCCACGGATGAGGGTGCGAGCAGGACACGAAAAACAGCGGCGCGCCACACTCCACCCAGGCGCCATCAGACGAAGGTGGCGGTGGGTTGGCCATGATCTGCCTCAGGGCCCGGCCCCATGAATGACGCTTGAGCGTTGGGGGCCAAGGGGCCTTTTTGCTGCGAGCTGCGCGTATAGCTGCCGTCGGGTTGCAAATAGCGCGCCTTGGCTTGGTCGGCAAGGTACACGTCGAGAATTTCTTTCAGCCGCCGGACGAGCCGGGAATCTTCGACCGGGAAGATAATCTCCACGCGGTGGCTCAAGTTGCGGCGCATCAAGTCGGCGCTACCCATATAGACTTCCTCGGCTCCGCCATTTCGAAAGTAATAAATGCGGCTATGCTCCAGGAACCGCCCCACAATGCTAATCACACGGATGTTCTCACTCACGCCCGGGACGCCGGGGCGCAGGCAACAAATGCCCCGCACCAGCAAGTCCACTTTCACGCCCGCCTGCGAAGCCTGATAAAGCAGGCGGATCATGGGCGGATCTTCCAGCGCGTTCATTTTGAAAATCAGCCGCCCGGTTCGCCCGCCTTTCTGGTGCTCGATTTCGCGGCGAATCAGTTCCACCAGCCTCTCGCGCATATTGACAGGGGCCACCAGAAGTTTCTGGGGCTCCTGCCGCGCGGAGTAGCCGGTGAGCGCGTTGAAAAAGTGCGTGGCATCGGCGGCGATCTGTTCGTTGCAGGTCAGCAAGCCCAGGTCGGTGTAAAGGCGCGCGGTGATGGGATTGTAATTGCCGGTCCCCAAATGCACGTAGCGGCGGATGGCATCGCCTTCGCGACGCACCACCAGGGCGATCTTACTGTGGACCTTCATGCCGACAAGTCCATAGACCACGTGTACTCCCGCATCTTCCAGCGTCCGGGTCCACTCGATATTGCTTTCTTCATCGAAGCGAGCCTTCAATTCCATGAGTACGGCCACTTGCTTGCCGTCCTCTACGGCGTCCAGCAGAGCGGCGACAATGGGGGAGTTTCTCCCCACGCGGTAGAGAGTCATCTTGATGGCGAGCACGTTGGGGTCGCGCGCCGCCTGGCGCAGAAACTCCACCACCGGC
>JBEKAD010000706.1:0-2945 GCA_050018435.1 Terriglobia bacterium | reverse complement strand
ACCCCCTCCGAATCATAGTCCGTTTCCCAGACTGAGGGGCGGTTCGCGAACCGGGAGAAATCCTCGACCCCGCGCCAGGCCTGTTCCACCACCCCCTGCCCCCCTCCTGAACCAGGAGAGGAATTGGCAAACGCAGGAATTTCACATTATGAAAATCCTACCCGTAGGATTTTGGAAAGAATAATCGCACATAATTTCCGTATATTCAGCAAATCCGTAAGTATCCCCCTCGACCCTGGCCGCTAACGTGCTAGGCTATAGAATGGAGAGCGGGGTCGGGGTGAAAGCGCGCACCGCGGCTAGGCGCCGGGTGTCAGGTACCAGGTGTCAGGTGTCAGGATGGGCGATGGACGATTTGCGATGGCTGAAGGCTGAACGCTGATAGCTGACCGCTGATAGCTGAATGCTGACCACTAACCACTGCCCCTTGGAGGTTTTTATGTCCTTAACAGCAAAACGGAGAACGACGGAGAAGACTTTGGCCCGGAGTCAGCGCAACGGCCGTAAATCGCGGGGGGCGGTGACGCCGGAAGGCAAGGCTCGCGCTGCCCAGGCCAATTTGCGTCACGGATTCTATTCCGAGGCGCCGCAAGAGGTCTTGATCGCTCTGGGGGAAGACCCGGCGGAGTACCGACGCCTGAGGAATTCGCTGGAGAATAATCTGGCCGAGGGCTTGGAGGGCGAGTTGGTACAGCGCATCGGGGACACCCTGTGGCGGATGAAGCGCGCCGCGCGCATGCAGGACGGCTTGGCCGTGAAGCGCGTGCGCAGCGGGTTGGAAATGGAACAACTGGTGGCCGCCCCCAGGATGCTGCACATTCATGATATTTACGAGCCCCTGTGTGCCATCGGCAGGATGCTCAACCGCCCGGATTCCACCCCCTTGCCCGGGGAAATCGAGGCCTTAATGAACGCCTTCGGAGCCACCCCGCCGGACGACGTCCGAAAACTTTTCCCGCTTCTCCGGTCTTACGGGGAAGCGGCGGCGAAGGCGCCGGGGCCGGCAAACGAAAACGGCGATACAGGGATGATCCCTTCGGCGGTCGAGGGGCAGGAAAGGGCAGCGGCGCGCCAGAAGCTTTATGCCGCGCTGGATGAGGTCATCATGCCTTACGCCAGGAAGGAAGAACTGCTCACGGAGGAATTTGATAAGGTCCGGTCACCCGAGAATATCGCCGCGCTGATGGCTCCTCGGGACGAAAATGCCCTGCTGATGCAAAGAATGGAAGATTCCAGCTTGCGCCAGTTGTGGCGGCTCACCAACATACTGGTCAAAGTCCGGAATGGGGCGCTGACCTAAAGAGATGTTAAAAATGAAGATTGCTCCTCAGAGTTTATTGAAAATAAAGGGGCAAAAAAAGTGCTCCTCAGAAGTTGATGAAAAAACACGAGTTAGCTTATTTTCACGATGAGTTATTGAAAGGAAAGGAGATAGGCGTTGGACACGAGGCCGAGATAAGCGAGAGGTGGCACGGGCAGCCTGCCCCGATTCATCGGGGTCCCGCCCGTAACCGCTTTCCCACCGGCTGGAATGAGGATCTCGTTCGCGGCGTTCTGGAGCATTACGAGCAGCAAGCTGAGGATGAAGCCGTCGCGGAAGACGAGGCCGTTTTCCGGCTGAAGGGCCAGACTGCGGTCGTCGCACCCAAACGCCTCACCCGCGACAAGTCGTTGGCCACCGATGGGAGAGAGGGGTGATATACTCACAAAAGAGGGGCGCTATATGAGCAAGGGCGAGGACCTTAAAAAGCAGATCCAGGAGCTCTCTCCCGAGGAGCTGAGGGCATTTCGCGAGTGGTTCACAAAGTTTGACGCTGACGCCGGGGACCAAGAGGTTGACGCTGACGTAAAGGGTGGGAAGCTCGACGCCCTGGCGGAACGCGCGCTATGCGACCACAACGCCGGGCGCACTACAAAGCTATGACTATCACACCTTGTTCTCCTGCTGGGAGTGCCGTTGACTTTAATCCAAAATCCAAAATCTAAAATCCAAAATCGCCAACGAGGCCACAATGAATCCTCCACCCGCAGACAAATCCCAGAAGCTCCGCAGCCGCGATTGGTTTGGCAAGCGTGATCGCTGGGGCTTGGGGCACCGCGCTTGGCTTCGCGCCGAGGGTTTCAGCGAGCGCGTTTTTGAGGGCAAGCCGGTCATCGGCGTCTGCAATTCCTGGAGCGAACTCAACAACTGCAACGCGCACCTGCGCACCGTGGCGGAAGCCGTGAAGCGCGGCGTGTGGGAAGCAGGGGGTTTCCCGCTGGAATTCAACACCATCTCGCTGGGCGAGATGCTGATGAAGCCCACCACCATGCTTTACCGCAATCTGATGGCGATGGAAGTGGAGGAATGCATTCGCGCTTATCCGTTGGATGGCGTGGTACTGCTGTGCGGGTGTGACAAGACCACGCCCGCGCAGTTGATGGGCGCCGCCAGTGTGGACGTTCCCGCCATCATGGTGCCGGGCGGGCCCATGCTGAGCGGCATGTGGCACAACCGCGAACTCGCCGCCGGCACGGACGTGCGCAAAATGTGGGAAGAGGTGCGTGCCGGTCGCCTGGCAGAGGAGGAATGGTGCGAGATTGAAAGTTGCGTGGCGCGCACCTCAGGCCACTGCTATGTGATGGGCACGGCCTCAACCATGGCCAGCATCGCCGAAGGGTTGGGTATGACGCTTCCCAACGCGGCGGACATCCCCGCGGTTGACTCACGCCGCATGATGCTTGCCGAGGAGAGCGGAAAGCGCATCGTGGATATGGTCCGGGAAAATCTGCGGCCTTCCCACATCATGACGGCCGCAGCGCTCGAAAACGCCACGCGGCTCCTCATGGCGCTGGGCGGGTCAACAAACGCCATCGTACACCTGGTGGCCATCGCCGGGCGTCTGGGGATTGACCTGCCCCTCTCTTCGTTCGATGAAATCGCCAGCACCACACCCTTCATCGCC
>JBEKAD010000705.1:0-2955 GCA_050018435.1 Terriglobia bacterium | reverse complement strand
CGTCCCTCGGGCACCCTCTCCCCAAGGGAGAGGGCTCGCATTTTACTCTCCTCCCTTCGCGCGTGGGGAGAGGGTGGGACTTTGCGATTTCTGGCCCTCTCCGAGGGGAGAGGGTGCCCGAGGGACGAGCGCGGGTGAGGGGTCACTTGCTCATCATAGCCCGAAGCAACCATCACGGCCTCGTGCCGCTGCAAGTTAGGTCTGATGAGAGCACAGGCCATCGGTGATACACATCAATGCCCGCCCAAGTCTCCGTGAATCAGTGGTTCCACCCAGGCCTGAAAATCCTGGGGATACTCTGGCGGCAGGGCGCTCGCCTCATCGAGCTTTTTCCATTCTTCCGGGGGGAAGTCCCAATCGCCCGCTCCCATATTCTCTTGAAGCTGCGGCAGATTGCGCGCTCCGATGATGGCTGAGGTGACGCCGGGCATGGCCAGCAGCCATGCGATGGCCACTTGGCTGAGAGTTTTTCCCAGACGAACGGATGACTCTTCGACGGCGCGCAGGATTTGGTAATTCCGTTCCGTGAAAAGCCGCTCCACCCAGGAGCGCATGGAGGGGTCAGAGTCCGCCAAGCGCGACGCCTGCGGGGCGTCCTCTCCTGAGCGGTACTTGCCGCTCAGGAAGCCACCGCCCAAGGGGCTCCAGGCGATGATCCCAACACCTTCGGCGCGGCAGAGCGGCAGAATCTCGCGCTCGATCGGCCGGCACACCAAGCTGTACTGCGGCTGGAGACAATCGAAGCGGGCGTAACCGTGCAGCGCCGACACACCGAGCGCCTTGGCCAATTGCCAGGCGCTAAAATTCGAGCACCCAAGGTAACGAACCTTCCCTTGCCTCGCCAGCGCATCAAGCGCCGAAAGGGTTTCTTCCAGCGGCGTGTGCGAATCAAAGCAATGCACCTGATAGAGATCAATGTAATCGGTTTGCAAGCGGCGCAGGCTCACCTCAATCCCCTCGAAGATGTGCTTGCGCGAAAGCCCTTTGCGGTTGGCTCCCGCGCCGGCGGGAAAGAAAACCTTGGTGGCCAGCACCACATCATCGCGACGGCCCTTCAGCCCTTTTCCCAGGATTTCCTCTGAATGCCCGTCGGCGTATCCGTCGGCGGTATCAATGAAATTGCCCCCTTGATCGAGGTAGGCATCCAGAATCACCAGCGATTCCTTTTCATCACAGCCCGGCGCGCGGCGCATCCGGGGCAAGCTTCCAAACGTCATCGTGCCTAGACAGATTTCCGAAACCTTTAAACCCGTACGCCCCAGTAATCGAATACGCATGTATACACCCTTGGCCCCGGTCCGAAGTAGGCGTAGCGCGAACCTCCGCCTTTGAGGTCTGCGGCTCTTCGGTAGGAAAAACCGCAAATCCCCACGACGGGGGACTGCCCGCGGATTCGGGAGCGTGAATCTTAAGGAAGAACCGCAGACCCCAAAACCGGGGGTCTGCGCTACACTTGCTGTTTCCGGACCCCGGACTCCGGACCTCGGACTCCGGACTGGCTTTTTTTCGTCATTTCGCTTTGAAGCTGGCGGCCACTTCCAGCGTGCCCCACTGGATCGTGAGGGTCCCACCGCCGTCCGCGGTGCGGAGCGTAAGCGTTACCATCTCAACGGGCTCAAGGGCCTTCGATTCTTTCAAAGGTACTGACGCCAAATCCTGTGATGTGTCGTGCAGAGTGCCCCACTGGCCGTGCTGCTTGTTGAACACGAGCTTCCAGGAATTGTAACCCTGTCTCTGCATCCACAGGCTGTATTCCCCGGCCGGCACGGTGACGTCGCCGAAGGCCAGATCGATCTCGGTCTTGAAGGTGGTGGACTTGTCAGCGCCCAGCCGCCAAGCGGCTCCGGGCTTCAACTTGCCGAGCAACTCATCCGTGGTGCGCCCCTTGAGCGAGGGCCGTCCGTACTCAACCAAAACCGTTTTCCCATTGATGGTCAGGGTCGATGTGCCGCGGGGGTTGAACCCAAAAGCCACCGCCGCGAAGCAGGCCACCATCAGCACACTCAGCACTCCCATCGCAAGTTTCTTCATTTCATCCTCCTCTCGATCGATTCTTTGCGAGCCGTGATTATACCGCCGCCGCCAGTCTTCCGCCAGATATGTCTGGCAAATTGCGCGCGCACATTGACCCCCAACATAGCGCATGATAACGTCTGCCCGAAAGCGAGCTCTCCAATGAAAAGCCTGAAAGCTCTTGTTCTTCTCTTGCTAGCCCTCCCTGCTCTGGCGATGTCCGGACCGGACCCCAGGCTTGAACCATTCAATAACTGGAAATTTGGCCTCTTTATCCATTGGGGAGTTTGCTCGCTGGCGAGTTGGGAAAATTCTTGGCCCCTCATGCGACCTCTCGCCAAGAGGCGGCCGGGCAATACCGAAGAGTTTTACGCAACCCTCGCGCCACAGTTTAACCCCGTCCATTTCGACCCCGACGCGTGGGTAAAACTAGCCCAAGACGCCGGCCAGCGCTACATCGTATTCACGACCAAGCATCTCGACGGATTCTGCATGTGGGATTCGCTCTACACGGATTATAAGATCACCAAGACCCCTTACGGCAAAGACATCGTGAAGCAACTCGCGAACTCCTGTCAGCGCGCCAACATGCCGCTGGGCTTCTATTATTCCACGGCGGATATGCACCACCCTTACTATCGCGACACCTCCAAGATCATCGGGGACAACTGGCATGGCGAACCCTGGCGCCCGGAGTGGCCGATTTATCTCGATTACGTGGGCTTGCAGCTTACCGAACTGCTGACGCGTTACGGCCCCGTCGCGGTGATCTGGTTCGATGCCGTCGCTCCCTTGGAAGAGTTTGATGGGAGGCGATTCTCCCGGTTGATTCACGAATTGCAGCCGGAGACATTGGTCAACAACCGGCTGGGCGTGGGGGGCGATTTCGATACCCCTGAGCAGCACAATCCCAAGGGTGTGCCTACCAACAAAGTCGCCGGC
>JBEKAD010000704.1:0-2960 GCA_050018435.1 Terriglobia bacterium | reverse complement strand
TGGCGATCAGAGATGTCAGAGCAACATCATTCTGAATCCGCTACCGCAGGAGGGCAACTGTTGACTTTCTACAAACACCTATTTTGGACAAGAGTGAAATGACCACGCCCGCTACGCGGGCTTTCGGGCGCCCTTGCGGGGCTCACAATTCCTTGCTGTCGCGTTCTTTCGGCAACGAAAGCGCGGCAAGGGGTGCATCGCGTAAAGTATAATATCGCCGTCGGGCTCTACCCGATGGATGACATCTTCACGGAGGACTGCGAATGCACCGTATCGCTGTACTGGCGGCCTGGTTTCTTTTCGCGATCGCCGCCACCGCTCTCGCGGGGCCCGTCAAAACCCAGGATGTTACCTTTCCGAGCGGCGGCGAGACGATTGCCGGATACCTGGCAGCGCCGGAATCCCCCGGCAAGCACCCGGCCCTCGTGGTCATCCATGAGGATTGGGGTTTGACGGCTTGGGTCAAGGAACAGGCTCGGAGGCTGGCGGGGCAAGGGTACGTGGCTCTGGCCGTGGATCTCTACCGCGGGCAGGTGGCCTACGATCCCTCACTTGCCTACGAGTTGATGGTGGGCACGCCGGAGGACCGCGCCCTGCGCGACATGCAGGCCGCCCTCGACTTCCTGGCCTCGCGTGCGGACGTGAATAAGGAAAAGATGGGCTCCATCGGTTGGTCCGTGGGAGGAAAGTGGGCGCTGCTGTTGGCCGTAATTGATCCTCGTTTGGCTGCCTGCGTGTCGAATTATGGCTCGATGCCTACTGACCAGACTGACATTCAGAATATTCACGCGCCGGTGTTGGGAATTTTCGGCGCGGACGATCGCACCATTCCGGCCAGCGAGGTGGAGGCTTTCGAAAGCGCCATGAATAGCGCCCACAAATCCATCGACGTAAAGGTCTACCCGGGCGCCGGCCACGGTTTTGAAAACTCCGACAACCGATTGGGATATCGCGAAAGCGCCGCCGAGAACGCCTGGCAACGCACCGTGACCTTTCTGGACCAGCATCTCAAGTAAGAGTCCCCCGGGGAAACAAACCACATTCCCGAATATCATCCCGCCACAGGGTAAAAGAGCTTTCCCGCGCGCACCGTCACCACGGGCAGGAGTTTCTGCCGTGCCTGGCGCGTCTTGCCACCCGAATCCGTAAAGGTGAAATCACCGGCAACGAGATCGAGGACACTCACGTCTCCTTCCGCGCCGGGCTTCAAGGTGCCGATTTCCGCGCCGAAGTTGAACGTCCGCGCGGCATTGACGGTGCAGCGCGTGAAGGTCTCGCGCAGACTCAGGCCCAGCAGCAAAAATTTTGAAAGGGTGGTGGTCAGGTCGTGGACGGGGCCATTGATGTTGGCACTGTAAAGATCGCTGGAAATGGTGTCCGGCAGAAATCCCTGGTGCAGGCACTTTTCCATGACCTGGAAGGAGAAGCTCCCCGCGCCGTGGCCGACGTCAAAGAGGACGCCGCGCTGGCGGGCTTCGTGAACTTCCGATGTGACTTTGCCCGCCGGATCGACAATGCCGTGCCGCAGGCTATGGAAGGAGTGAGTTACCACATCCCCCTTCTTCAGCAGGGCGAGGAGCTGAGCGAGCGGCGTGAATGAACCTCCAATGTGCGTCATTAAAGGCAACCGCGCCTGGTCGGCGGCGATGCGCGCACGTTTCATACCTTCCAAATCGTTCGGCCCGGTATATGTTTCAGAAAAGCGCATCTTGAAACCCGCGATCAGATCGCGGTTTTCGCCTGCTACCTGGGCGGCGAGATAAGGATCGCAATAGCGCAAGTCATGGAGCTCGCCCACGTTGCCGGCCACCATGCCGATGGAGACGACGTGGAGCAGCGCCCGAACCCGCGTGGCGGCCTGCGAGATGATGAACTTTCGAAAAGCGGGAAAGGTGAAAGCCCCGGAAGTACCCGCGTCGAGCGCGGTGGTGACGCCTCTCCTCACGCAATAGGGATCAGGCTCAATTCCGTATGGTCCAACGTAGGGGAAAACGTGCGTGTGTATGTCAATCAGGCCGGGCGTGACGATTTTGCCGGAGGCCTCAACCACCTGGCGCGCCTGTCCGGTGGGAATGTCGCGTTCCAAGCGCACGATTTTGCCGTCGCGGATCGCCACATCACGGATGTCCTCAATATCCTGAGAAGGGTCGATAACCTTGCCGCCTTTGATGAGGAGATCAAATGATTGGTCATCAGCTTCCGTCGGCACGGGATGCGGCTGGGCGGCCCGCGCATTCGCTCCCCGCGGTGAGGCCGCGAGAAGGAATGAGCTCCCGGCGCCCGCCAACAACTCGCGGCGCGAGAAATGCGGCGAGTTCTGTCTGTCGAGTCCCATTCTGTACCTCCTTGATGGCCGCGCTGCCAGTCAAACCGAGACATTCAATTGCAGGTTCTTAGCCTGGATTTCTCAGCGCGCTTGGACACTCTTAGGGGCCGCCGGAAGGGCGGGGCTTCAGTGGGCCGCGCGTTCCTTGCCGGTGGAATTGAGCACATGGCTCACCATGGTGCGGGCCGGGTCGTCGTACCGGGCGGGCAATGAAACCCAGTAGCTGTGCTTGCGGTGGAAAGCCATGGTTTCCGGCCAGAAGTCGATGGTAAAGATTCGGATGCCATTGATGGCGTGGAAGAGAACCGCCGCCACCAACATCACTTCGCCCACGCGAAACACGGGGTAGCGATAGAGAAACCAAAGCCGGTTGAAGACTTTTTCGCCCATCCGATCGAGGAAATATCCACGATGAGGATTGACAAGAATAGAAATACACCCATTCCTGACAGCCGGTGTAAGATCCAGGACCACTGCCCGGGCCCGCCACGAGAGGTCAAGTACTCAAGAGGTTTGACCATGGTCGTCCTATCTCCTTGTTGCCCGCAAACGTTGAAATGGATGTGAATGCCCAGCGCAGGACGCCGCCCAGTAACCCGCCCCCACATCTTCCCCAACATCAGCCTGACCGGCC
>JBEKAD010000703.1:0-2986 GCA_050018435.1 Terriglobia bacterium | reverse complement strand
TTGGGACCCCCTCACCCGGCCCGCCCCGGCTGGAGAAAGCGCCGGTTGCGGACCACCCACTCCCCCAAGGGGGCGAGGGTAGAAGAATTTGAGGAGCAATCAGGATGCAGAAAACGTTTTCCCGAGGACTCGGAATCTTTCTGCTGGCGGCAATGATGCTGTCGGCGTCGGCCCCGGCGGCTGACGATGTCGTGATGAAGGCGATGCGCGACGAGTTGAATCGCTCCATGAAGCAATTGCAACTCGAGCAGCTCGAAAAACCTTACTTCATTTCCTATCGCGTGCAGGACCGGACTTCTCTTGACACCTCGGCCACCTTCGGCGCACTGCTTTCCGGTGACCTCTTGCGCGCCCGCTACCTGACGGTGCAAGTGCGGGTGGGCGACTATCAGCGCGACAACAGTAATTTCATGACCTACCCGCTCCAGGCCAACGGGCTGACCGAAACCGTATTGCTCCCCATCGACGATGATTACCAGGAATTGCGGCGGCAAATTTGGCTGGCCACCGACACGGCCTACAAAGCGGCTCTGGAGATGCTTTCCAGAAAGCGCGCCGCGTTGGAGAATCGGAAGGCCCGCGAGAACCTTCCCGACTTCAGCAAGGAGCCAGCGGCGACGGCGCTGGAGCCTTTCGCACCGATCAAGATGGACCTTGCTCAAGCCGAAACTTTGGTGCGAAATCTTTCCGCCATTTTCCGCCAATCGGCGGAAATCTATACCTCCTCGGTCAGCCTGGGGATCAGCGACACCCGCTCCTGGTATCTCAATAGCGAAGGGAGTGCGGTGACGGAGGAAACCTCCGGGGCAACGTTGATGGCCATGGCGCAGACCCAAGCGATCGATGGGAACATGCTGCCTGACTGGGTGATGGCTTCGGCGCGCTCCATGGAAGCGCTCCCCAAGGAATCCGAGCTGACGGCAAAGATTAGCGCCATGGCAGACCGCCTTACGCGGGTTCGGCGAGCACCCGTGGTCGATCGTTATAACGGGCCGGTGCTTTTCGATGGCACCGCCGGCGCGGAAGTCTTTAGCCAGGTTTTCGCTCCCAAGCTGCTCGCCATGCGCACGCCGGCGTCCGACAATCCCCAGGTGGAAGCTTACGCCGCCCAGAGTGTGAGCAAGCTTCAGGACCGGCTGGGGGCGCGCGTGCTCCCCAGCTTCCTGAGCGTCGTCGACGACCCCACGCAAGCTTCCTACCAGGGAACGCCGCTGGTGGGCAGCCACGCGGTTGACGACGAAGGCGTTCGGGCGCGCCCCACCACTTTGGTGGACAACGGCTTTCTCAAGACTTTGCTCAGCGCCCGCGATCCCGTCTCGGGCATTCCCCAAAGCACGGGAAGTTTTCGCACCTTTGGCGCTCAGCCCAGCAATTTAATGCTCACGGTCACGGAGGGGGTGAGCGAGCAGGAGCTGAAAGATCAGTTTCTCAGCATGGTGAAGCAGCGCAACAAAGAATTTGGCGTGGTCGTGCGAGGGGTCGGCCGCGAGATCTATAAGGTCTACCCGGACGGTCACGAGGAGTTGATGCGCCTGGGCCAGTTCGATGGCTTGGACGACGGAGCGTTTAAAGACCTCGCTGCCGCCTCGCGCGATTTGAGGGTCTACAACATTCCCTTTGCGGCTTACGGTGGGCGCCTTTACCCCGGACAGACCGGGGCGCCGCTGGTTTCTTTCGTCGCCCCTTCGCTTCTCTTTGAGGACCTTACGCTTAAACCCGCTACCGGTGAGCTGCCCCGATTGCCGCTCTCCAAGCATCCGTATTTCGACAAGTAATGTGGCGGCCGCCCGCAACCCAAGAAGGATTTCACGACGGAGGCCACAGCGCGGCGGAGCCGCAAAAGAAAGTCAAAACGCAAAACGCAAGAGTCAAAAGTCAAAAGTGAAAAGCCTCACCTCCAAAACTTTTTGCGAGCGCGGCAACCGAGGGGCGCACTGATTTGGATTTACAGCCCTCGCCCCCTTGGGGGAGAGGGTGGCCCGCAACCGGCGCTTTCACCAGCCGGGACGGGACGGATGAGAGGGTCAGAAACTAAGAAATCGTAATCCCTGCCCGTGCAGCCGGAAGCCCTTTTCTCTGTGATCTCTGTGCGCTTGGTGGTGAGCCTTTTCTTCGCGGTGCGAGAAGAATTTCGGAATGAGTTACAGGGAGGATATTTCGATGCGAACAATTCTGAAAATGGCGGCGTGCCTCACCTTGGGCGCCGGCCTTGCTTGCGGACAGCAGCCGACATTCCACGATCAATTCCTCGACCACCTGACCGGAAACTGGGTTCTTCAGGGAACGATTATGGGCAAAGAAAACACGCACGATGTCGCGGCCGAGTGGGTGCTGGGCCATCAGTATGTGCGAATCCATGAAGTCTCGCGCGAAAAGAACAGCCAGGGCCAGCCCGATTATGAGGCGATGGCTTTTGTCGGTTGGGACCAACCCGCCGCCGAATATGTTTGCGCGTGGCTCGATACGTATGGGGGCATGACCCCTGCAACCTTCGGGCGCGGCAAGCGTAACGGCGACGAAATTCATTTCCTCTTCAAGGACAAAGACGGCGTCTTTCACACCCGATTCGTGTATCACCCGGAAGCCGGGAACTGGGAGTGGCGCATGGATTCGGAAGAAAAGGGAACGATGAAACCCTTCGCGCGAGTAAAGCTGACCCGGAAATGATCGCGCCCAGTGCATTTTATTCCCGCAAATGCGGCCGCTAGCACGAGCGCGTGATTCCCCTCCTTGATAAGGATGGGGACAGGGGGTGGTTGATCGAGCTCAGACGGGGCTCTTATTCGCAGACCCACCGCCCCCTTACCCCCTCCTCAACCGAGGAGGGGATCTGTATTTATGCCGCGGGGCTTAGGTTTCGCTCGGACGCATCTTCCTTTTTGTTATAGGCGGGTTTTTTTGTCGAACTGCTTGGCATGACGGCAGTTAGTCGTTCGGTCGTGTGTGGGTCTCCTGACTACATGGCCGGCAGGGTGACGCCGAGAGC
>JBEKAD010000702.1:0-3012 GCA_050018435.1 Terriglobia bacterium | reverse complement strand
CTCGGCGAGGGCTTTACGCCGCTCCTGCGGGCGCGCCGTCTGGGCGATAAGCTCAGCCTGCCCAATCTCTATTTGAAGGACGAATCGCAGAATCCCACCGGATCCTTCAAGGCACGCGGCATGGCCGTGGCGGTGAGCAAGGCTCACGAGCTGGGAATCCGCAGGCTGGCGGTTCCCTCCGCGGGAAATGCCGGCGGCGCCTTGGCGGCCTATGCCGCGAAGGCGGGGATGGAGGCGGCGATTTTCATGCCGGAAGGGACACCCCTGGCCAACCGCCTGGAATGCGCGCTGCACGGCGCCAAGGTGACGCTGGTCCCCGGCAGCATCAAAGACTGCGGGCGCGTGATGCGCGAGAGCCTGCAAGGGGAAAACTGGTTCGACGTCTCAACCCTGCGCGAGCCTTATCGCGTCGAGGGCAAGAAGACCATGGCTTACGAGGTCTACGAGCAAATGGGCGGCCGCTTGCCTGACGCCATGATTTACCCCACCGGCGGTGGCACCGGACTGATTGGCATGTGGAAGGCCTTCGACGAGATGCAGGAATTGGGATGGATTGCCGAACGCCGCCCGCGCATGTTCGCCGTGCAAGCGCAAGGCTGTGCGCCCATGGTGCGGGCCTACGCCGCGGGAACCGAACGAGCGGAAGAGTGGAAGGACCCGCAAACCCTTGCTTCCGGCTTGCGTGTCCCCGCGGCCATCGGTGATTTCTTGATTCTCGGCGCCGTGCGCAAGAGTCGCGGCGCCGCCCTGGCGGTCTCCGATGCCGACATGCTGACGGCCGTCCGCGAGATTGCCGAGACGGAAGGATTGATCACCTCGCCGGAAGGCGGAGCCACCCTGGCGGGGCTGAAGAAATTGTTGTGGGATGGTTTTCTGGGCGGGCATGAATCCATCGTGCTTTTCCTCACCGCCACCGGATACAAGTATTTGGAGGTTCTGGAGCAATTGGTTTAGGAAACCCGCATGGCACACACCGAGCGCCTCTATTACACCAACTGCTACTTAAAGGAATTCAGCGCGCGCGTAATCCACACATGTCCTGACCGGCGAGGGGCACGTGTATACCTTGACCGTACGGCGTTCTATCCGGAGTCGGGTGGGCAACCTTCTGACTGCGGCATGCTGGCGGGAATGCCGGTAATTGACGTCATCGATGAAGGAGATGAGGTTGCCCACATCCTCGCCGATGAGCCGGCCTTTAGGCCAGTCCAGGGCACCATCGACTGGGAGCGGCGCTTCGACCACATGCAACAGCATACGGGGCAGCACGTGCTCTCGGCGGCGTTCGAACGCGCGGGTGGTTACAAGACGGTGTCGTTTCACTTGGGCACGGAGAGCGCGACCATTGATCTCGATTCCGACCGCGTCGGCACCAAGCAAATCGAAGAGGCGGAAGAGTTGGCGAATCGTGTGGTCTTTGAAAACCGGCCCGTGCAGATTTCTTTTCGGCCCGCCGCGGAAGCCCAGCAACTTGACTTGCGAAAACCGACCTTTCGCGAAGGGGATATTCGGGTGGTGGAAGTTGAGGAATTTCATCTTTCCGCCTGCGGAGGGACTCACGTCAGCCGGACCGGCGGCGTGGGGATCATCAGCATCCGCAAGGTGGAGCGCGCCAAAGGCCTGACGCGTGTTGAATTCCTATGTGGGGGCCGGGCGTTGCGCCGGGCCCGGCAGGATTTTGCGATCTTGAGCGAAGCGGCGCGATTGTTCTCAACGGGATTGCAAAACGTCCCCGAGCTGATCACCAAACAAGCCCAGGACTTGCGCGACATGCAAAAATCTCTGCAAAGACTGGTGGAGGATCTGGCGGAGTTGGAAGCCGCCCAGTTGTGGCAGCAAGCCCCGGAGAAACGTGGAGTGCGTGTAGTCCGATGCCTGTTTGAATCCACTGAAGGGAAGAAGGCCAAGGTGGTTGCACATGCCGTGGGGAAGCAAGCTGGCGCCATCGCCCTCATCGGGGTTAAGGGGATGCCCTCCGCGCTCTTCTTTTCGCAGACGCCGGGCGGGAAAGCGAACCTGTCGGACGTGATGAAACAGACCTTGGCAAAATTCGGGGGCAAAGGCGGCGGAACCCGGGATTTCGCTCAGGGTGGCGGGCTGCCGGAGAATCAGCTCGGAGCAGCCTTGGGTTTCGCGGAGAGCCTGTTGCCTGGTAGTGGGTAAGTTTGAATCTGTAGCGGCGAGTTTAACTCGGCAAAGGGCGGCGTAAGGCCGCCTCTACATCAAAATGACCCACTACCTGTTGCTTGAAGCTTGGCGGCGCTTTGCCCTCCATGTTATATTTCCAAGGGTCACTGACCGTGTGGGCGCGTAGCTCAGTTGGGAGAGCGCGGCGTTCGCAACGCTGAGGTCGAGGGTTCGAATCCCTTCGCGTCCACCAAAAACTCCCTTTCTCCTTACAATCCTGTATAATCCCTTAATTGCTGGCACAGGGGTTTAATTCCGGTGCATGTCTGATTCGGTAGGTTCAAGGCTTTTCATGCAATGCCCTAAATGCAAGACGGAAAATTCGGACAAAATTACCTTCTGCGTGCGGTGCCATACGCCGCTGAAGTACACCTGCCCTTCCTGCAAGCACGTGCAATTACAGGGTGGGAAATGCGAGAAGTGCGGAGTGGACTTTGCCAAATACGCGGCGATGCTGGTTTTTCGCGCCAAGGACGCTGCTCAGGCGGAGCGCGCAAGAGCCAAGGGGCGCGCCGCCATTTGGAAGCAAATTCTCCTCCTCCCGATTACCGGCGGGCTCTCACTGATCAAGTATTTTAGAGGAAGGGCGCGGGACGGGTAGCTCTTTCTGCCTGGGGCAATCCCGAGCCCGGAAGAGCTCTGGTCCTGGCCTGCTGTAGAATCCTACCTCTGCGTCTTGTCGGCAACATACCGCTTGGCCTTGGCCATCAACTCCTTGGCCTGCGGCATGCTATCGAGCGATTTCAGCACCAGAGGATCGTTGGCGATATTGATCCGGTCGGCTTCAGTTTCGCCGAAGATCAAGTCCACCAACTGGATGCGGAT
>JBEKAD010000701.1:0-3042 GCA_050018435.1 Terriglobia bacterium | reverse complement strand
AGCGCAAGTTGAAGCGGTCAACCAGCCGACCCACGGGGATTTGCATCAAGGCGTAGGAAACGAAAAACGACCACAGAAGCCATCCCTTTTGCAGCGGACCGATTTTCAGGTCCCGGGAAATCATCGGCAACGCAACGGAAACTGCGGCGCGGTGCACATAGTTGATGACGGAGCTGACAAACAGCAAAGCGATGATCGTCCAACGGCGCGCGTTGGAAATGGCGGCGAGTGCTTGCCGCGTGGGCAGGCCGGAGAGTGATGCTTCCGTAGCCGGCACAAGTCTCCTTCCGAGGCTCAGAGGCATGAAAGCATATCGGAACGCGCTCGCCTGTCAAGCCACATCGGCAGCCCAGGAGGCAGAGCGCACCTCGGGGCCTTGCTCCTGCCATTATCATTTTTACTGGTGGCGTGAACCGCTGGGGCAGCGTATGATGGGGGTATCAGCAATCCAGCGATTGAATTATCAAACCGTCCAACTAAAAGGAGTGAGGATGGAGAGGAAGTATAAACAGCGGGGGTACATGGACTCAGGCGGCGACCGTGAACGCCCCGAGCGCCCACCCGCGAAGAAACCCGAAAGCTTTGGCCCGAAAACACCCAACCTGCCCGGCAAGCGCGAAGTGGTGCGCTGCGCCTCCTGCGCCGCCCTGCTGCCGGCAGGGATTGATTTCACCGCCCAGTGCCCGCGTTGCGGCGCCGAGCTGCATAGCTGCAAGCAGTGCTCGTTTTTTGATTCCTCGAGCCGCTTCGAGTGCACCCAGCCTGTTAGCGCCCGCATCCCCAAGAAGGATGCCCGCAACCACTGCAACTTTTACTCACCGCGAACCACCATCGAACGCGAGACTTCTACCGCCAAGCCGCTGGATGCTCGCCAAGCATTCGAAAACCTTTTCCGAAAGTAGAAGAGGCCGTCGTTGCCGTGAGTTGAATTTGAGCGGTGCGGGGTGCATTCCGCCGATTCGGACACATTGTTTATAGCTCTTTTGGGATGAACAATTTGTCGCTATCTTCTCGCCCCCTGTTTTTCGCCTTTCGCTGCCATAATCTCACCATATAAAGGTTTGTCGTTCCCTCACTGATTGTTAAGATGCTCTAATCCGCCCTGGTAAGCCCTAGTCTTAGTTTGTTAATCGGGAATGTTCCTCGCGCCGTCAAGCATCTGCGAGGGGGCGCCTTGCACTCCCGGAACTGATCTGCCTTCCTGAGGAGGAAATGTGGCCACTCTGACGATAGCTCCACCCGCCAAACCTCGCCGCCGAAGCGAATTCGAAATCATCCAGCCCAAAACCACTTTCACCGGCTCACCCATTGAGCCCGTCGAGAAGGGTTTGCCGAAGATGACGCAATCCATCTGTCCCGAGTGCCGCCAGGTAATCGACGCGCGCCTCTTCGAGGAAAACGGCGCCGTGTACATGGAGAAGACCTGCGCTGCGCACGGCGATTTCCGCGACAAGATATATTCCGACGCGCGCCTCTACCTCAAGATGGAGGAGTGGGAATTCGGCGACAATCGCGGTCTGGAGAACCCCGCCCTCCCGGACGCCACGCGCTGTCCGGACGACTGCGGTCTCTGCTCGCTGCACACCTCGCACACGGTTCTTTCCAATGTCGATCTGACCAATCGCTGCAACTTGACCTGCCCGGTCTGTTTTGCCAACGCCAATGTGGCCGGATATCTCTATGAACCTTCCTTCAAGCAGATAACCGCTATGCTTGAGGGCCTGCGGGCGCAGCGGCCCGTGCCCAACCGCGTGGTGCAATTTTCCGGCGGCGAGCCCACCCTCTACCCGCGCTTTCTGGATGTGTTGCGCAAGGCCACGGAGCTCGGCTTCACCCACATTCAGGCGGCCACCAACGGAATCTGCTTCGCCAATCTCGAGTTCGCACAAGCCGCCAAAGAAGCGGGCCTGCACACGCTCTACTTGCAGTTCGACGGCATGACGGACGACGTTTATCTCCGCACGCGCGGCCAGCGCCTGATGGAGACCAAGCTCGCCGCCATCGAAAACTGCCGCAAGGCGGGCCTGAAGATCATTTTCGTACCCACCATCGTCAAGGGCGTGAACGATCATCAAATCGGCGACATGGTGCGTTTCGCCATCGATAACATCGATTGCGTCAGCGGCTTCAGCTTCCAGCCCGTGGCTTTCTGCGGCCGCATCAATCGCCGCGACCTCGAGGCCAAGCGCTTCACCCAATCCGACCTCGCGCACTGTGTCGCCGACCAGACCGGCATCACCGACAAGTACAACGACTGGATGCCGCTCTCCTGCGTTTCGCCGTTCTCCAAGCTGCTTTCGGCGTTACAGAACTTTCAGCGCCCCAACATCACCTCCCATCCCCACTGCGCCATGGGGACTTATCTTTACGTCGATCCGGCCTCGAAGAAGGCGGTGCCCATCACCCGCTTCTTCGATCTCGGCCCCATGCTGCGCGATATCGACCTGCTGGCGCGTAAGGCGGAGGGGGCGCGCGTCAAATTCTTCTCCAAGATCAGCGCCTGGAATTCCCTGCGCCGGCATTTCAAGCCGGAATTCGCACCCCCGGGCCTTACCTTTGAGCGTTTCCTCCAGACCCTTCAGGGCATGACCGACCACTCCTACGGCCGAGGCGAGGGTGACGGCACGTTTACATACAAGACCCTACTCGTCGCGGGTATGCACTTTATGGATGTCTATAACTATGACATCAACCGCGTCAAGCGCTGCGTGATCCACTACCCCGCGCCTAACGGTTTGCTCTATCCCTTCTGCACCTATAACTCCGGCCCCTGCTTCCGGGAAAAGATTGAGAGGCAGTACTCCGTGCCCCTCCCCAAGAGTTCGGGCGATGGGGAGGGATTAGTCAACATTTCGTAGAAGTGATTTCAGAATTTCGTAAGAGTGATTTCAGATTGCCGCAAAGGGGCGGGCCGCGTGCCCGCCCTTCTTGTTTGGGGGAGGACGCTCACCCGCGAAGAGACTTCTTCGCCATCAAGCGGGAAGGGTTTGGTCAACGTCATATAGCGCTGGTCGGGAGGCCGGCATGTTCGTTGTTGGGCCT
>JBEKAD010000700.1:0-3092 GCA_050018435.1 Terriglobia bacterium | reverse complement strand
GATGGCGTGTCGCGCTGCCCCTCGCGGTCGGTCTCATCGCCACGCTTGGGGTGTTTCGCATCGTCACTCGCAATCGCGACTGGCGGGATAACCTCACCTTTTACACTGCGACGCTGGCAATTTCACCGGACGCCTATTACATCCACAACAATCTGGGGACCGTGTACTGGGGGCAGGGAAACATTCCGGCGGCGGAAAGGGAATGGCGCACCGCTCTGCGACTGGCGCCCGCCAGTGAATACGTTCTGCACAATCTCGGCCTGGCGGCCAACGCGGAGAAGCATTATGGCGAAGCGGAAGACCTCTTCTTGCGCGCCCTGGCCATCCAGCCGAATTATAGTGACGCCCATTTGGACTTGGGGAAAACTTACGAGGCCACGGGCAGGTTGCAGGAAGCGGAGGCTCAGCTCCGCGCCGCCGAAAACCTTTCCCCCCTCAATGTACGGGCGCACAACGCCTTGAGTGAATTCTATTTTGATCGGCGGCAACTGCCCGAGTCGGAGGCGGAAGCGCGCCGCTCCGTGGAAATCGAGCCCACCACTCAGGGGGATTGGGACCTTGGATTGGTGGAATGGCTCCAGGGAGACCGCCGCGGCGCCGAGCGCGCTTTTCTGGACGCGGCGGCGCTGAGCCCTGCCGACAGCCGGTCGCATTTCATGCTGGGACTTTTCTATATGGACTCCGGCCGTACCGCCGACGCCATCCGCGAATACCGGGCGGGGTTGCAACTCGATCCCACCAATGCCGACGCTCTCGCCAACCTCAAAAAGTTGGAATTTCTGGGGGCACAAAACTAATGAATCCTGGGGGAATCTTGGGCGATACGTTTCATTGCAATTCTCGCACGGTTTCCCTATACTCCCTGCTTTCGGGGTAAGCGAGCCGAATATTCTGGTGTAAGCCACTTGGTTGGCTTTACCAAAGTCTGATTTCACATCCAGTTGATCCTTGCCAGTCACGCTTCAGCCTTTTACAACTGACGACGGACAACTGAAAGCGGGCGACTAACAGCTTTCAAAATGAAAATCCACGAATATCAGGCGAAACAGATTCTTGCCAAGTTCGGCGTCACCGTGCCGCGCGGCGAGATGATTACGAAGCCCGAGGACGCTCGGGCCGTGGCGGAAAAACTGGGCGGCGGGACGGTGGTGGTCAAAGCCCAGATTCACGCCGGTGGCCGCGGCAAAGGTGGCGGCGTAAAACTGGCTCACCATCCCGCAGAAGCTGAGACCCTGGCGGGCCAAATCCTGGGCATGACCCTTGTCACTCACCAGACGGGTCCCGAGGGTCGCCTCGTCAAACGCGCGCTTATTGAGGAAGCCTTGGACGTGGCGCGTGAACTCTACCTCGGTATCGTCATCGACCGCGCTTCCGGCAGACCTGTGTTCATGGCCTCGAGCGAAGGTGGCGTGGAAATCGAAGTCGTGGCCGCCGAGCACCCGGAAAAAATCCTGAAAGAATTCATCGACCCTAGTGTCGGCTTCCAGGCCTTCCAGGCGCGCAAGCTGGCCTTCGGCTTGGGACTTGAGGGCAAGGTGGTGAACGAGGCGGCGCGCCTTTTCCAGAACCTCTATCGCGCCTTTGAGGCCACGGACGCTTCGCTGGTCGAGATCAATCCTTTCGTCATCACGCGCGGCGGCCGTGCGCTGGCGCTCGACGCCAAAATGAACTTTGACGATAATGCCCTCTTTCGCCACCCGGACATCCGCGAACTGCGCGACCTGGACGAAGAAGACCCGCTGGAAGTGAAGGCTTCGAATTACGGGCTCAATTACATACGCTTGGATGGCAACGTGGGCTGCATGGTGAACGGCGCGGGCCTCGCCATGTCCACCATGGACATCATCCAGTACGCGGGCAGCCGCCCGGCGAATTTCCTGGACGTGGGCGGCGGCGCTAGCGAAGAGCAGGTACGCCACGGATTCGAGATCATCCTCAGCGACGCCAACGTGCGCGCCGTGCTCATTAATATCTTCGGTGGAATCATGCGCTGCGATATCGTCGCCAGCGGCGTGGTTGCCGCGGCCAAGAGTCTCGGCATCAAAGTGCCCATCGTCGTGCGGCTGAAGGGAACAAACGTCGAACTCGGCCAGAAGATTTTGAACGAGTCCGGCCTGAATTTTACCGTGGCCAACGATATGAAAGAGGCGGCGGAAAAAGTGGTTGCCGCGGCTGGGATTTGATTCATTTTCATTAACTCGCCCGTGCATGCACTAAAATTGGTGCAGGAGGCTGCGTGATCGCTGCTCGGCTGAATCGGGACAAATTGCGACTCCTGGCGGACAGCAGGCTGAAGGAAGCCGAGGTTTTGCTGGATAACGCCTACTGGACTGGCGCGTATTACATGACGGGCCTTGCTGTTGAGTGTGCACTGAAGGCGTATCTAGCTCGCGCGGTTCAGCAGTACGATTTCCCGGATAAGGGTTTCGTCAACCGCGCTTACACTCACAAGCTGAAGGAACTGGTCCAAATGGACGGGGTGCTCTGGGAGGAACTCCAGAAAGATGCCAGTGGTGACGAGGGGTTGGAAAGCAATTGGAACACGGTGCTCTCATGGAACGACGAAAACCGCTATGAAATGGTGGAAGAGTTCCAGGCCAAGACTCTATACTCTGCGGTCACGGATCCACGAAATGGGGCTATGGAATGGATTCGCCGGAGGTGGTAATGAGCGATGTCGAAACGCTCGATGGAGTAGACATCGAGTTTGGCAGAAAAATGTGGCAGTCATTGCGGGACAATAAGGACTTTCCTATCCAGGGAATTTTCTGGTTATTGGAGCCGAACATAGGCGGTTGGCATTTAGTGATCGCCAGTCCCAAGGTCGATACACTGGGGCCGCGGGATGCCTACATCGAGTTGTCGCCAGTTATGCGGGGCATTACTGCTGATTCTAGCCAGCGCATAAAAATCGAGTTGATTAGCCCAACCCACCCCCTGTTCCAGGCGCTGCGCTCCATTTTGGGCCTGAACGACTCTGTGGAAGGAAAGCGACTGAACAACACCATGGTGGGTGGGATGTTCATTGACGAAGCTTATCTTTATGAGGTCCGTTGAACTGTTAACCCAATGTCTATACTTGTTGACGAGAA
>JBEKAD010000699.1:0-5757 GCA_050018435.1 Terriglobia bacterium | reverse complement strand
CCAGATAAGCCTCCAGCAAATGGCGCTCCCATTCGGCCTGCGCGGATTGGACGGTGAGTGACGCCACCCGCACGCGATTGCCCTTCTCATGCTTGGCGAGATACATGCCGGAATCCGCCACGCGCAGGATTTCCTCCTGCGTCGGGCCATGCACGGGAAAGGTCGAAATTCCGAAGCTGGCGGTCACGCCATGGGCGGCCAGATAGCCGTCCGCTTCAATATTCGCGCGCAGGCGCTCGGCCAAAATCTCCGCCTGGTCGGTGCGCGTCTCCGGCAACATGATGGCAAACTCATCGCCCCCGTAACGCGCCACCACATTCGACTGCCGCACCTGGTCGTTGAGCAAATCGGCCACCGCCGTCAGGACCTTGTCACCTTCCAAATGGCCGTGCCGGTCATTGACCTGCTTGAACCCGTCCAAGTCCATCATGATCAACGAGAACATGTGGCCCGAGCGCGTCGAGCGGCGCCACTCGCGATCGAGGGCTTCCATGAAGTAACGATGGGTTTTCAAACCCGTCAGCCCGTCGGTGATGGCCTGCTCCAAGGCTATTTGATATGCGCGCGCGTTGAAAAGGGCAATCGCCAGTTGGTCCGCCAGGGTTCGCAGGGTGAGTACATCCTGCTGCGAGAAAGCGTAGGCCTGCCGGCTCTCCAGGCTCAGAACCCCCATCAATTCCTCGCGGTACTTCAAGGGCAGGTGGAGCGCCGAGCGAACGCCCGGATGGAGGGCAATGTAGCGCGGTTCATTCACCACGGAGTTGGCCAGGACCGGCTCGCCGGAATCCGCCGCCTCACCCACCAAGCCTTCACCCATGCGAATGCGGCGGCCCACCAGCTCCGGCCCGTAACCGGCTTCCGCCTCCACCACCAATTCCTCACGCCCCGGGTCCATCATCTCGATCCGCGCCAGGTCGTAACCGAAAGCATGGCGGACTTGCCGGCAGATGCTGGGCAGCAACTCTTGCGGGTTCAAAACCGAACTGGCTTTGCGTCCCAGTTCGTTGAGCAAAGCCAAGTGGCTGGAGCGCCGCTGTTCCTTCTTGAAGAGGCGGGCGTTCTCCACCGCGACGGCAGCCTCCTGCGCCAGCACTTGCACCAGCTCAAACTGCATCTTGGTCACCGCGTACTCGCGCTCCATATCGGCCACCGCCAGCACGCCCATCGATCCATCGGAAAAATGGAGGGGCACCCCACCCCAGGTTTTGATGCACGGATTCATGGGCGCCAACCCCAACTGCCGCGCGGCGCCCGGAACATCGCTGGCCACCAACAGCGGCTGGCGGGTCCGCTGCACATATTGCGCCAGCGAACTCGCCGGCCCGCCTTGCACGGTGCCTTCCGCCCCGGCGCTCTCAAAGGGCACCACCACTTCCAGCGGCCCTTCCGCGCTGTCCTGCAAGGCCAAACCGAAGTTCGTTCCGCCCATCAATCCTTTCAACTCGTAGCGGAGGATTTCCATTTGGGCGTTCATATCGAAAGTGGCGCGCAGAGCTTCGCCCACGCGGTGAAGAATCCTCAGTTCCTCCTCGCGCCGCTCCGCCGCCCGGTTCAGCGACCAGTTCTCGATGGCCACGCTCACCTGGTTGCCGATCGCCAGCGCCACGCGCAGCTCCTGCGGTTCAAAGCTCCGGGTGCTGGCGCAACCCAGGATCAGAGCGCCATAAGATTTCTCCCGAACCTGCAACCCGACCACGATCAGCGTCCGCAGCCCTTCACTCCTCAGAACATCGCGAAACTCGTGGAAGAGGGGTTCGCGCTGCCACGCCGCCACCACTTCCGAGCGGCGCAGGTCGGGAAAAACCATCACGGGGCCCCAGCGTTCGCCACTGGAAAGCACAAAGCGGCGCAGGGGATCCCGACTCAGCCGCTCCGCCCCCGGCGCAGAAATCCCCCGGATGCTACTGTGCACCTTTCCCTCGTCGCCCTCCTCATGCACCAGGAGGTAACCCTCCTGCGTGTCGAGCATCTCCATAGCGCCACGCAGCGCCTGGTCCACGATCTGTTGGGGATCACGACACTCGGAAAGTTCTTTGCTGAAAAAGTGGAGGCTGGAAAACCAGAAGACTGCCGTGTGGCGGCGCAGCCTTCGGCTCCGCCCCCGCAAATAGGGGGCAAGGAGCCCCGCCAGCACAAGCGCAACCGCCAGGGCCGGAAGAAAAAGGGCAAGGCACGGGCCGCTCAGATAGTTCCCCATCCCAGTCACTCCAGGCGAGGAGGCGTTGCAATTCCCCGCTTGCAGGACCTCTGCCTAACATCATGTTTCCCGTCGACTGGCGCTAACTCGAGGGGCGCAGAGGGAGTTCTCATGGTGCCAAGACGGCCGAACGGTTCCCCCTACCAAATCGGCCATACTGCTGCTACACGTGGGGACTATACGCTACCCCCTTCCGTGCGTCAATTCGGTGATAGGGTACGAAAGTACTAGGTAATAATTTGGTAATAAGCTCAAGGGAAGCTGGCGCGAGGTTGTTTCGTGGGTCGGCGGCGTGTAGTGGTGTCATTTGCAATGGGATCCCCTTCGACACGCTGGTCATTCCCGCGAAGGCGGGAATCCAGTCCGTCGGCAGCGTATTTCCAATGGCTTGCGCAGTGGATTCCCGCCTTCGCGGGAATGACAGCACTTGGGAGCGCCCGTGTCTCGGAAATGACACCACTACCCGGCGGCGCGCCGTGTCCGGCGGAGATAGTGCGCGGGATTCCCCTTTTTCTTCATCAGGAGGTGAGCGTGGCATTTCTTGGGAGAGGGGGGTTACAAATCCTTTAAAGTTTTTTCCGCAAAGGCCGATGAGAAGAATAGCGTCAGAAGCCCACCAGCGCTGCGATTTGACCCGTCCAAATGTGGCGCTGAGCCCTTGGCGGCAAGTTCGAAGACCCCTTCGCCCCGACGAACGCCCTTGCCGCCAAGGCACCCTCCCCAATCCAGAATCCACCTCCGCGCATCGGCAAACTGCACGACCACCCCCAATCCCCATAGGCGCTAGAATAGGCGGTTTCCGGTCTGGCCCCGAAGGGGCCAATTCAGGGCCGGATTCTTTTCTCGCTTTCAGCTTCCGTAGGTTTCACCTACGGCTACTCACGGTGTCCCGCTTCGCGGGAAGGAAGGCGGCGAAGCAACGGCAGGCTTATTCTAGCGCCTATGCCCCCAATCCCCCTCCTCGGTAGTGGGTCAGTTTGGCCAATTTCAGTATTGGCGTTTTTCATTCCCAATCCGGCGAAGTACCCACTCAGCATAGTTTCCGAGTGCGCCGTCGTTCGGCCAGAAGTTCGAATTGCCCCTGCGCATTCGTCGATAATCACAAGGCGATTTTTCATTCCCAATCCATCAAGTGTGCGCCCAGCACCCATGATGCGCATCGGAGCCCTTGGGGAAATCTTCGTCTGCTGCCGGGATCACTTCGCGGTCGATCCAGCCCTGAGAGGTTTTGCGGCAGACAGCGCTTCTGCGAACCCCCTCCCCTCCTTGAACTCCTGCCCTTAGACCGGGTGCGCGACATAAAAGTGGAAGCCGAGGTCCCTCCGACGTAGCGCGGGCAGGCTGCCCGCGCCGCGTAGGAAGATTTCGGGAATGTTGCCTTTGGATTTGTAAATCGTGTCAATGCCGATGGTCGAAGGACCATCGTGCCGAACTGTCTCAGGCGGGTAGATTCTCTCTTAAGTTTCAAGCTTTTTTTGCGAAGGGGGATCACGCTGCCTCCGTTCGAACCGGTGCGGACAATGCCGGGGCGAGGGCGTCCACGGACTGTGCCTTTCTGTCCGTGGGCTCTTCCCTCGATGACGAACCTCCCGTCGATTGTGGCCGCAATGACTGTCCTCACCGTGGAGGGTTGAAGGCCCTGGGCCGTGGTGGTAATCTGCGGGCGTGTCAAACGTCCACCGTCTGCGCCTCACCGACCGCATCTTCTTTGTCAACGTAAACCTTCGCCCGCGGATCAGGCGATTCAACGAATCTGCATACGCCTTGCTTATCGACGTGCTGGAGGCTTCACGGCGACGGCTGGGATTTCTGCTTTGCGGCTATGTCTTGATGCCCGACCACTGGCACGCCCTAATCTGGCCGCAGTATCCAAACCTGGCTCGTAGGGGCGGTTCGCGAACCGCCCTTTCGCAAATGCGCGCGATTGTTGACGAGGGCGGTTCGCGAACCGCCCCTACAACACGCCCGGCGAGGCAGCCGGGGACCGTTGTGGCAACACCAGTATTGGGATCGCTTTGTGCGCGACGAGAAGGAATTCAATGAGCGTCTGGAGTACATGCACCTAAATCCCGTGAAGAAAGGGCTGGTGAAGCGGAATTCGGGGCTCGCGAATCAGGGTTAGCTCTCAGCTTTCGCCTTGCCACCCGTTGTTACTGATAACTGAAAACTGACAACTGAAGACTTGTGTTGGTCGAGTTACAACAATTTTGCTTTGGACAAGGCAACGATGGCGGCGTGTCCCATCCAGATTGATTACGTGCGATTGCCATGGGGGTATCGCGCATGAGGAAAGCCCACGGCCAGAAAAACACTGACCGTGGCTTGTATCTTGTTTGTGTATCTTGTTTTTCCCATTCTTTCCGTGGGGATTGAATCTTGTGTAGGGGAAGTGAGTGCCGCTGCCTTGCTCGGGGGGAGGAGCAAGGCAGCGGCCAAAATCGCCCGGCGGGTTCGGTTTGGGTGTAAAAAGCGGGGTAGCGCAGACGTACGCGTTCTTTGCGTTCGTCTGCGGCTCTTTGCCTCGGCGTCGTTGCGAAAGGTGTTTCGCATGGTTTCAAATGCGTGTGTGCTGGTCGGCCGGTAACGACACGCGGTCGACTGGCAGACCGCTCGGCGTGATCGGCGCCTGGTTGATGGTACCGGTGTAATCATGGACGCTCGACCACGGCCAATCCTCCGGACGGCTTACCAGCCCTGCCTTTACGGGGTTCAGATGATGGATGTACCACACCTTCTCGTTGTACTCCTTCACCGTGCGCAGAGCCCGATCAAAGAAGCGAGGCTGCATCAGCAGTCCCACTTCCCGACGGGATCGGTTAATACGCTTTGTCGCTCCCCCCTTAATGGATTCCATCACCGTGGAGATCGTAAGCGGATAGGGGGGATAAATAATGGCGTGCCCGGAGAGAATCCGCCGCCGGGGCAACACGCGGCAGGTGATAAAGAACCAACGATCCGAAACCACCAGGCGTCGAAGACGCGACATGGCGCCCATTATAGGCCTCGAACCCGCGTCCGCAAACGCCATTTCCCCAAGAAGAGCCGCAGACGAACGCAAAGAACGCGTACGTCTGCGCTACCCCGCTACCCCCTCGGTAGCCGGCTGTCGGCCTTTCGAATACCGGAGTGAAAAACGGTGGCAGAGTGAAAAACGGTGTCAGGTACTGTTTTTTGTCGCAGGTACCGTTTTTTGTCGCGGCTTTGAAAAACGAAAAACGGTGTCAGGTACTGTTTTTTGTCGCAGGTACCGTTTTTTGTCGCGGCTTGAGGGGAAAACACGATGCGGAGCCCCGAGCGTCCCGGAAACGGCGACTGACAGCATTTTTTCTCCCTGTCCCGGTTTTCCAAAGGTAGTATAATGGTAGTATGAAAACGAAAATGAAAACGTCACTCACCCTATCCCGCGAAGTCGTTAGAGGCATTGACCGCGTGGCGGGAAAAAAGCGTTCTCGGTCGGCGGTGGTTGACGATGTGCTGCGCGGGTATCTCTCCCACCGCGAACGCGCCGCCGCCAACGCTCGCGACGCGGAGAAAATCAACCGCTTTGCCGACGAGCTGAA
>JBEKAD010000698.1:0-3133 GCA_050018435.1 Terriglobia bacterium | reverse complement strand
CCAAGCCACGCTGGGTTGCAAGAACTGCGGCGACTGCCTCCAGGACCACCTCGATTACGCCGGCTGCTCCATGCGCTGGTGTTACAAGGAACTGCGCAACGGTCCTTGCGGCGGCTCGCGAATCGACGGGACCTGCGAGGCTCGCCCGGAACTGGAATGCATCTGGAACGTAATCTATCGGGGCGCGCTGGCCATGGGAGACGATCCCAGAAAGTTCGCCCGCAAGCTCATCCCGCCGCGCGACTGGTGCCTGGACGGTACCAACGCCCTGGCCAATCGCTTCGTGGGGATAGATAACCTCGGCAAGCGAGTCGAGCTGCAGCCTGCGGCCAAAAGTGAAACTAAAGGGGGTTAATACCTGTGCTTATTATCGGTGAATTGATAAATTGTACTCGCAAAAAAGTGGGAGCCGCGGCGGCGGCTCGCGATGTGGAGTTCTTCAAGGACATTGCCTGCAAACAGGTAAACGCCGGCGCGGACATGCTCGACGTGAATGGCGGCCTGCCCGGGCAGGAGTTGGAAGTCCTGCCGTGGCTGGTGAATATCGTACAGGAAACCGTTTCCGTGCCTCTCTGTCTCGATAGCGCCGATCCGGAAGCCCTGCGCCGCGCTCTGCCGCTCTGCAAGCAGCGCGCCATGATTAATTCCATCACCGATGAGCCGGCGCGCATCGCCGCGCTGCTACCGGTGTTGAAGGAATTCCGTCCCAAGGTCATTGCCCTGTGCCTGGGCGAGGCGGGGCCGCCCAATACTGCCGAGGAGCGTGTGGCGCACGCCAGCCACCTAGTGGATCTGTTGACCAAGGAAGGGTTCGTGCTCGACGACATCTATGTGGATGGCTGCGTACTGCCGGTTAGCACCGGCCCCGAGCACGGCAAGGGGCTGCTGGATGCCGTGGGACAAATCACTGCGCGTTACCCCGGCGTGCACTCGAGCGCCGGCGTCAGCAACGTATCGTTTGGGCTTCCCCTGCGCAAACTGCTCAACGAAACTTTCGCTGTCCTGCTCATGGCGCGCGGCCTGGACGCCGGCATCGTGGACCCCTGCGATGCCCAGTTGATGGCCAACATCCGCGCCGCCGAAGCCTTGCTGGGACGCGACGAGTATTGCGCCAACTACCTGCGCGCCTTCCGCGAAGGAAGATTGGAAGCGCCAAAGGCAGCCTAAGATTGCCGATGGCCGATTGACAGAACCGTATCCTATAGGATACATTTCCTCGTGATTGAGATTCGTAAAACAGCGGCCTTCTCCGATTGGATGGCGAGGCTCGGTGACCACCGCGCCAGAGCCAGGATTGCAGCACGGATTGACCGGTTGGGGCTGGGCAATCCCGGCGATGTTGAGCCTGTGGGGGAAGGTATTAGCGAACTTCGGATTCACTACGGCCCCGGTTATCGGGTTTATTTCGTACGGCGGGGTAAGGAATTGATCGTGCTGCTGTGTGGCGGCGACAAGAGCACCCAAGCCAAAGACATCAAGACCGCGAAAATGCTTGCGGCCCACTTGGAGGACTGAAGGATGCCAAAGAAGAAAACAAAAACTCTTCCTTATGACTCCGCCGAATACCTTGACAGCCCCGAGGCCATCAGTGCCTACATGGAAGAAGCTCTGGAAAGCGACGATCCGGCTTTTATTGCCAAGGCGCTCGGAACTATTGCCCGCGCCCGCGGCATGTCACAGATTGCGAGAAGAGCCGGATTGTCCCGCGAAAGCCTGTATAAAGCTTTAAGCACGGAGGGCAACCCGGAATTTGGCACCATTATCCGTGTGATGCATGCGCTTGGGCTGAGATTCTCCGTCACGGCGACCCATGCACACTGACCTCCAATCCGTTTCAGGGTCTGGTTCCTTCGACCCTTTTGAGGCATGATGAATACCCTAATCCAACAACTCGTATCGCAAGGTCCCGTCCTTACCGACGGCGCGTGGGGGACGGAATTCCAGGCGCGCGGTCTGGAAGCCGGTGAATGCCCCGACCATTGGAACCTGACCCACCCGGACCGCGTGGAAGAAGTCGCGCGCGCTTACGTGGAGGCGGGCAGCCAGGTCATCCTGACCAATACTTTCCGCGCCAATCGAATCGCACTCGAGCGCCACGGACTGGCTGAGCACCTCCGGGAAATCAACCGCCAGGGCGTGGAAATTTCTCGACGCGCCGCCGCGGGACGCGCCCGCGTTTTCGCTTCGCTGGGACCAAGCGGCAAGCTGCTGATGATGGGAGAGGTCAGCGAAGAGGAACTACTTGCGGCTTACACCGAACAAGCCCAAGCCCTGGCGGAGGCCGGCGCGGACGCTCTGCTCTTCGAGACCATGAGCGACCTGGTGGAGGCGAAAGTCGGGGTGCAGGCGGCCCGTACCACGGGACTGCCGGTGATCGTCTCCTTGGCGTTCGATTCCGGCAAAAACCTTGACCGCACCATGATGGGAACTACCCCGGAGGTGGCCGCCGCCGAACTCACCGCTGCGGGCGTGGATGTGATCGGGGCCAACTGTGGGCAAGGCATTGAGAGCTACGCCGCCCTCTGCCAGCGGCTGCACCACTCCACCCCGCTGCCTATTTGGATCAAGCCCAATGCGGGCCTGCCGGAACTGCTGGAGAGTGGAACGCGCTACCACACAGCGCCGGAAGCATTCACCCGGTATGCGCCGGCCTTGCTCGCGGCTGGCGCGAACTTCTTGGGCGGCTGCTGCGGAACCAGCCCGGATTTTATCCGCGCGCTGAGGTTGGCGTTAAACAGTAGGCAGTAGGCAGCGAACGTATACCGCCGAGGCGCTGAGGCGCAGAGAAAAGGCCTTGCGTTTTCAAATCTCTGTGCCTCCGCGCCTCCGCGGTGAGAAGGATCTCAAGATACTCTGCGCTGGTCGCAGAAGCCTTATGCGTCTAAAACTTATCAGTTGTGAAATTTTCTTCCGCGAGCTTTGCGCCTGCGTGGCGCGCTCGCCGCACATTGTGGACTTCGAGTTTCTCCCCAAGGGCCTGCACGACATCGGGTGCGAAGAGATGCGGGCGCGCTTGCAGGCCGTCGTCGATCGGGTGGAGGAGCGCCAATACGATGCCTTGCTGCTCGGCTACGGGCTTTGCAACAACGGCATCGTGGGCCTGACTGCCAAGTCCATTCCCATGGTGGTTCCG
>JBEKAD010000697.1:0-3135 GCA_050018435.1 Terriglobia bacterium | reverse complement strand
CTGACTGACCGTAACCATGTCTGGGGCCAGCGTCTTTGGTGGGACGGGCGATGGTGCAGGCACAGGTAGGGGGCGGTCCAGGATCACGAATCACCCGCTGATGGCATGGGGGCAACCTTTAGGGTGCCGCCCGCCTCAGGGCGACGATCGCGAAACGGCGTTGGTTACGCCGGAGGCGTGCGCTCTTTTTGCACGCGACGGAGGAGGCGGCAGTAGCCCTTATTCCCCCGGCCTTGAAGAGGAATGCAGAGTTTCTTCCCAAAGCTGTAGACACTAATCCCTTGGGCCTAGCACGTCGAATTTTTCGGCGTTGCGCTGCCGTGGAATGCTGCGGGAGGGCAGAAGCCGGGAGCCGTTAAGACTCCCGGCCAATTTCCGCTTACTTAGATTCGGCGCCGTACACGAAGTGGTCCACGCGGTTCTGTTGCCAGCAGTCTTCCGTTTTGCCCGACTGATCGCAACCCGCAACCGGACGGCTCTTGCCATAAGAGATAGTAGAGATCCGGTCGGCGGTTACGCCGGCGTTCACCAGGAAGTTTTTGGCGGCGGTAGCACGTTTGTCACCCAAGCCGAGGTTGTATTCCTCGCTTCCGCGCTCGTCGCATTTGCCTTCGATGGTGAATTTGATGCTTTGATGGTCTTTCAGGAAGCTCGCATCACTGGTAAGGGCTGCCTCAGCGTCGGCCCGGATGTTTGCTTTGTCATAGTCGAAGTAGGCGTCTTTGACGTTTTGGTTAAACAACTCGTCCTCGGTGACTTCCTTGACCGGCGGTGGCGGCGGTGGTGGCGGCGGGGGGATCGTCACGGTAACGCGGGCGGTGGCATCCTTCGTGCCGCCTGGGCCAGTGGCGGTCAGGGTATAGGTGGTCGAGTCCTGCGGCGTGACCGATGAAGAACCCGAGGCCTGCACCTTGCCTACTCCCGGTTCCAGGTCCAGATCGGTAGCATTTTGAGAGGACCAACTCAATGTGACCGATTGGCCTTTATCAATGGTGCTGGGTTCTGCGGTTAACGTCACGGTGGGAGCGGGGGGTGGTGGCGGCGGTGGCGGAGGCGGCGGTGGCGCGGCCACCTTCTTCTTGCAAGCGCCTGCCAGTAAAACAACTCCCAGAATTCCTACGAGAACCGCAAGACTGCGTTTCTTCGTTCGCATGCTTAAATCCTCCTTGAATCGGTAGAAAATCTCGTCGTCCCGTGGGTGCATGAAGCTACTTAGAACTACCCCCTCCTGGCGCCTACAGTTGCGTGCCTGCCTTTCTTCCCGCGCCCGAGGGAGAACATTTGGACCACGTGATACTATCACCAAATCCCAAAAAAACACAACCTCTTGCACCGAAAAAATATCACATCGCGACGATCATCTTAGTTCGACCAATTGGCATTCCAGTTTTCCCCATCCTTGGTCAGTTGCTTGGGGTCACGGCCGTTGGCGAGCATGCTCCAGACCTGGCGCGAGCCTGAGCGCGTGGATTCAAAGGCCAGGTGGCGGCCGTCCGGCGACCACGTGGGATGCTCGTTACGGCCGGCATCGTGCGTCAACTGGATAATCCGGCCGGTGGCGGCAATTTCCATAACGTAAATGTCGTAGGTTCCGGTTTCTGTAACCCGCCAGTGAAAGGCCATGAAAAGCCCGTTGGGCGACCAGGACGGAGCGCTGGCGTCACCGCCTTGCGCCACCGTCGTCATGCGGCGAAGGTTGGTGCCGTCCGCGGACATGATGTAAATCTGGGGTGAGCCACTGCGGTCGGAGACAAAGGCGATTTCGCTGCCGGTCTTGGGATTCCAAACCGGAGAGATGTCCACGCCCGGCGAGAAGGTGAGGCGTTGCAAGTTGTAGCCATTGACGTCGGAAATATAAATCTCCGGATCGCCTCCCATGCTCGAACAGAAGGCGATCTTTTTTCCGTCGGGCGACCAGGCGGGAGTAGCGTTCAGACCCTGGTAAGAGGGGAAGGGAATGCGCCGGTTGGTTTCAAACGAGAAGAGGGAAAGCTCCGGATTACCCGACGCGAAAGTGGTGAACGCCAACTTGGTGTTATCAGGAGACCAACGGGGGGTGGTGGACATCGAGCGATAGCTGGTGATGGGATGCTGATTGAAGCCGTAGTAGTCCATCACCCAGATCTCCGCATGACCCGTACGATTGCTGACAAAGGCCATGCGCGTTTCGTTGATTCCGGGCAGCCCACCGCCCAGCGTCTTGATGATTTCATCGGCGAACCGATGCGCGGCTTCGCGGGTGGAGACTTCGTTCAGGGTGGCGACGTAGCGCTTGGCCAACACGCCGGGGTTGGCCTGGTTTCCCAGATCAAAAACCCGGCCGGTGATCACCAAGTTGGAATTGATGTTCTCGGCTTTGCCGAAAACTAACATCTGGGCGGAAGCGGGAGGGCTGCTCCAGGCGTTGAAGTCAACGTCCAACGGCTCCTCGGGGACCTTTAGAGGATAATTGCTCTTGCTGATCATCTCGAAGATGCCGGCGTCGTCGAGATCGCTCCCGAGAACCTGGTTGAACTCCTGCGTCAGGCTGACCAACTGCTGGTCGACGGACTTGGGCGGGAAATCCGGAACCGCCAGCTTGATTTTCGGCGCGCCCAAGTTGACCCCGGTGTCAATTTGCCAGCCCTGCTGGCTCATGGCCGTGCGCGACAAAAGGGAGAGTACCACCGCCACCGCAAAGGTCAGGAGAAAGGGAACCGCGATTCGATGCAATTTCATGTGAGTAATAGGCTCCGCATATATTTAAGATGCTTGCAAGTTTGAAAACAGATGTCTCACAGTGTGATATATTTTTGGCCCTTGTGGCACGGGCGTCCCCCCCCCCGTGTCAAGTCATGGCCAAGATGGCCATGCCACAATATGTTCCGGCGGTCATAGGCCAGGCTTGTCCAACGCGAAAAATTCTTCTTCCCTCTCCCCCTTGGGGGAGAGGCGACGGTGGGATGCCAAGCGCCGGAGAAAGAACTTCTTCCCTCGCCCCCTTGGGGGAGAGGGGGGACCGCAAGGCGGTGGGTGAGGGGGTCAGCACTAACATGAATGCACTGGGTCAAATCTGTATTAGGCGCTACGGTTTCGACCCCCTCACCCGGCCCGCCCCGGCTGATGAAAGCGCCGGTTGCGAGCCACCCTCTCCCC
>JBEKAD010000696.1:0-3177 GCA_050018435.1 Terriglobia bacterium | reverse complement strand
GCAAAGAACCAGCAGGTTCATGCGGCGGCGTTGAACGCGATCAGCCCCGCCGGTGAGGCGATCGCCCTGTTCAATCCGCTTAACTGGGATCGGCATGATCCCGTGTTTCTGGAATTGCCGACCGGAGCGACACCCCGAAAGTGCTTGTGCCAAGTCACTCCTGACGGCAGAACGCTGTGCAGCGTCTCCCTGCCTTCGGTGGGGGTGGCGGGATTGACCGTACAACCCAAAAGCCCGGCGCGTTCCAGGAAAATTGCGCCTCCGCAAAGCATCGAAACGCGCCACTACTCAGCGCGCATTGACTGGAAAACCGGCGCGCTGGTGAGCTTGAAGCTCAAACCTTCAGGGCGGGAAGTCTTAGGCGGACCTGCGAACGTCATCATGGCGGAGAAACCCAAACCGCAGAAGAGTTCGTACGCCGATTTCATGAGCGCGCGACCGGACCGCAAACGGTTGGCCACATCGAGCGATTTCCCGCCAGCCATCGCCGTCTCCACGGGGCCCCTGGCGACCATCGTGGAAGTAACCGCCAAGTTTTACGGTGACGCCCTCTCCCGGCGGGTGATGCGTTTCTATGAAGACTACCCGCGAATCGATTTTGAGACCGAAGTGCAGGATATTCCGGATATCACCGTCGTCGTGGCGGAGTTTCCCCTGGCGGAGGAGATTACGGAGGTTCGTCGCGGCATCCCCTCCGGCTTTTCGCACGGAGCGTGGTCCAAGCCCAACCCCGACTTGGCGGGTTGGACGAAGGGCATCGTGCCGACGATCCGCTGGATTGACTACCGCCTGGCAGGCGGAGGAGGCGTGGCGATTTTTGACCGTGGTCTTACCGGGCGTGAGCTTAATGAAAAGACGCCGATTATTTATCTGCTGAATGCTGTGGATAAGTATTATGGGTATCCAAACGCCTGGCTGAGCGGCAAAGGCAAACATCATTCGGAATACGCGCTGTATGCGCATGAGGCGGAGTGGGCCGAAAGCCGGATTCCACAAATGGCATGGGAATACAATTGCCCACCCCTTATGGCCACAAACGGGAAACCAAGTGCCGCGCAGTCGTTCGTCCAAACTTCCGAAAACGTGATCGTGGAAGTGATTCGTCGGGAAGGCAAAGAGATCGAGATGCGTCTCGTCGAGTGCCGGGGTGTGGCAGGCACGGTCGAAGTAACCCTCAATCTTCCGCACCAAGGCGCGGCCCTGACCGACCTGCGGGGCAGGAACCCCCAAGCCCTCGAAGGCAGCGGTCCGCGTTACCGGCTTCCGGTCCGGCCACAGCAGATTGTGACCATCCGCTTCGGAGCCTCATCCTCAGTGGGCGAAATCAATCCTGTAACCTCGTGGGACAAGTTCGTGCCGGAACCGAAGCGCGCGGCGCTTCATGCCTATAAGCCGCTCAAGGGGCACCCACCCCGGGGCGATGAACCGCAATCGTAGCTCTGGAGCTACCACAATACCCCGGATTTCTCTCCATGCTTGAATAGTCTTCGAGAGTTGCCGGTGTGAACTCCACGGGGTGTGCTGCGCCCTAAATTGGAAGTCTTGGTGCTGACATGTGATACCAAGGTGCATTCAAAAAGACACAAATCAGTGCGGCGTCGCACTGTGCAAACTGGGTGTTGCCAGATCATTTGTGTCTCTACGAACGCACCTTGGTATGAGATTCTCTGAGCAAGGCCGAGGAGCCTCTCAGGTTTGATTTCTCCCCTCGGCGCTGGGTTGCTTATCGAATGACGCTGTTTGCTTTGACCCCGCCGCGCCACAGGCCGCTTCTTTGCTCGTTTACGCTTACTCAAGCGATTTGTGAAAGCGCAGGACGCTGATCGTCAGCAGGAGAATTGCAATACTCGCAAGGGCGGCGATCTCCGGCCAAAGCACGTCGAAACCCGCCCCTTTCAAGTAGACACTGCGCAGGAGCACCATGACGTGGCGCAGCGGGTTGGCGTAACTCATCTTTTGAAGCAGAGGTGGCATGCTGGCGATGGGAGTGCCGAAGCCGGAGAGCGTGATCATCGGCATGATGAAGAAGAAGGAAGCGATCATCGCTTGCTGCTGGGTGGCGGAGACCGTCGAGAGAAACAGCCCCAAACCCAGGCCCGCGAGGATGAAGGTCACTAACCCGGCCGCCAGCACACCCAGGTTTCCACGGAAGGGCACCTCGAACCAAAATGTTCCCACCAGGGCGATGAGCGTGGCGTCGACGCAGCCGACCAGGAAGAAGGGAATGGTCTTTCCCAGAATGAATTCCCAGCGGCGAATGGGCGTGACCATGATCTGCTCGAGCGTGCCGATCTCCCGTTCACGCACCACCGCGAAGGCGGTGAGCATCATGACCAGGATCAACATGACGTTGCCGATGACTCCGGGAACGAAATACCACTGGCTTTCCAGCCCCTCGTTGAACCACGGCCGAATCTCAAGGTTCACTTGCGGCAGCGACGATACCTTTTGCGGGGCCGTCCGTTGCATCCGGTCGAGTTGGTAGTCACGGCTGAACTCGGCGCCAATCTGGTTGAGATAGCCCAGCGCCACCAGAGCGGTGTTGGAGTTGGAACAATCCACCAGCACCTGCACAGTAGCCCCTTGGCCGTTGCGCAGGCGCTGGGCGAAGCCGGCATCGATTTCCATCGCCGCCAGCATATCGCCACGGTCAAGGCCTTCGCGGAGATCCGCGCGCCGAGCGGCATAGGGGTTCAGGTGAAAATAGCGGCTGGCGGAAAAGCGCGCCACCAACTCGCGGCTTTCTTGCGTATTGTCCAAATCGAGCACGGTCAGCGCCACGTTTCTTACATCCAACGTGGCCGCGTAACCGAACACGAGCATTTGAATGAGTGGGGGGCCAAAGAGCAGCAAGCGCGTGTGCGGGTCCCGCAGCGTCTGAATGAATTCCTTCTTGACCATGTGGCCGATGCGTCGGAGTGAGGAGACAAATTTCATTCCAGCCTCTTTTGAAACGCGCGTGTGGCCAGCGTGATGAGTACCGCCGCAATGATCGCCAAAGCAGCTACCTCTCCCCCCATGAGTTGCACTGCCGTGCCTCTCAGAAAGACATTTCGCAGGATAGTGACGTAATAACGCGCCGGCAAGATGCGCGTGATCCACTGCACGATGACGGGCATCTGATCGATGGGAAAGATAAAACCGGAAAGAAGAAATGTCGGCAACAGCGTCACCAGC
>JBEKAD010000695.1:0-3179 GCA_050018435.1 Terriglobia bacterium | reverse complement strand
AGGTCCGCGCTACCCTTCCTCGGGGGAGAGGGATGTGAATTCTAATGACCAATCTCGCTCACTCACCTCAGCGCGGCACGCTCGATCTCTCCTCGAATGCCGTCAGCGTCGGGTCAAGTTCTTCCAGAAGCGCATGCCGCAGGCGTTTGATCTTCCTCGTCAAGGCGGGGATGGTGAGTGAAATAAACAGCAGACGCGCCTGGGGCCGGAGCAACCCCACGTATCTCCACAGGTAGGCGCCTGACACCGGTAAAGTCGGCGCATAATATCCCGCCGCGGCCCTGCCCCGCCAATGTGCCACCAGGAAAATCTGGACGGCATAAAGCCCCAGCGTCACAGCACCGCGAAGTGTCCACTCCATGGTACGGGCGCGAGGATTGTCCCGCTTGAACGATCCTGCCAGGAAGAGCACCAAGCCGATCACCAAGTGATTCAGCAACCCATAGAGAGCCATCGGCAGGCCCAGCAGCGTCTCGAACCAAACGATGGTCCGTCGCCATCCCGAGCGCCGCAGGGAATCCGCCTCCTCGACTTGCAGTTCCCGCAGCGCGCATTGCCGCTGGAGGCGGCGGTAGTCGTCCAAGGATTTGCGCAAGCTGACCAGCCGGCCGGGATTCAAGTAATTCGCCTGCTTCACCCACTCCGTCACTAACCGGCTCAGCACAAAGCCCTCGGTGTCTTGTTTCCAGTCCGGGCGAGCCGCCCAGTCCTCCTGCAAACCGGTTCGCAAGACCTCCTCGAGATCCGCGAGGAAATATTCCAGGTCGGCAGGCCGAAGCTGAAAGGCGTTTTCTTGAAACCGCGATTCGAGCGCCGTGACGAAGGCTGGCGTTTCGCCATCCGGCAAAAGCGCCGCGGGCCGGCCCTCCGGGCGATCCATTACCGAGTCGATATAGATCAGAATCTCGCGCGATTGGGCCGCGGATTCCGGCAGGAAAAGATGCACGGGATGCACCGCGACGCGGCGCCCCAAATGCTGCGCTTCCGCACGCCAAACCAGTGCCCCGGCGGTGGAGGCCAACGCGCCGGGCGCGGCCTGCCCGGCCGCGCTTTGATCCGCGAACACCACCAGCGCTCCGCCGCTTGCCAGAACGTCGATGGCCTCCCGCAGGGTCGCCTCAGAAGTCGGCCTTTCACCCTCATAAAGGATGACGCCCAAGTGGCGAGTCAAGAATCGGGCGAGCAGGCCACGGGCGAGACTACTCGGCAGCAGACCATGGACGGGGCGATCGATCGCCGTCGCCAGGACCAGCGCGGGCAGGAAGCCCGCCGGGTGGCTCACAGCGAACAAGGTCGGACCTTCCGCGATTACGTCCCCGGCTTGCAGCACGCGGATTTTTCGCCCGGTGAGCGCAAACCACCAACGGATAAGCCGGCGGCATAACCCGAGGCTTGGCAAAATTCCTGGACCCTTCTCCATGGGTGAACTCAACTTCTTCGCCGCCCAGAACGTTGGTGGTGATGGGACTCTGGCGATGCAGGCATGGCATCGCTCTCCCAACCCGGCACCGGTCCGACCGTGCGCGTAATGGTATCAAACAGCCCATAGACCTTCTGCAATTTATGGCCTTGATCATCCATCAACCGGAGGCGGAAGTAGGGAACACCATTGACCTCAGCCACGCGAATCGGGAAGTAGCCGTTCAAGTTGCTCTCCACGTAAGCGGTCACATATTTGTGGTTCTTGACCCACCAGGTAAAGACTCGAATATGAGAAAAGTCCGCGTCCTGAGTGCCCACGCGGTCCGCAGTGAGATATTCCGGCGCCGGCTGGCCCTCATCATCGACCGTTTTGAGGACGACCCAGGCGACCAGGTTCGTGCTCTGGGCATACGGCGCAAGCTTCTCGGGGATGTCCAGCGCTACGAATCGTCCCAGCACCCAGCCGGCGCGAGCGTCGGCGCGAATCAGATACCACGCGTCCCGCACCTTGGCGGCGGAAGGCTGGCCGTCGGGCGCGGGACGGTCCAGCACGCGCCGGCCAAAAACCTGCACCTTCACGTTTTCCGGCAACTGGGCAAGCTGGGCGGCGTCCCGAGAGGGTTCTAGGCGCAGGTTCACCATGCCCCCCGTGTGGCCTTCGGCCTGCGCCGGAATATTGAGCAGATCACGAAGCAGGTTTTGGCCGCCTTCATAGGTCTGGGAATCGAGCAGGGCACTGTTCTCCACCCAACCCGTCACGTTGTCGGCCGTCCGGATTTGCGCCCAGTTGCGAGTCCGCTTGGTGATCTCAACGCGCTCACCACTTTTTAGGGAGCCGACGACGATCCGCACTTCGGCGGGCGTATCGACCACCTGGACGCTTTGTGGCAGCACGTAGCCGGCCTCAACAGGGAGGGTGTGCGCCGGCCTGTACACAAAGTAGTAATAGGCTGAAGCCACTGCGGCCAACAATAATAGTAAAAGGAGTTTTCTAATGGCAGTACCTCACCAAGAATTCTTCGAATTCTTCTTCCCTCGCCCCCTTGGGGGAGAGGGGGGACCGCAAGGCGGTGGGTGAGGGGGTCAGCACTAACCTGAATGCACGGGGTCAAGTTTGCATGAGGCGCTACGGTTTTGACCCCCTCACCCGGCTCCGTCGGCTGACGGACTGATGAAAACGCCGGTGGCGGGCCACCCTCTCCCCCAAGGGGGCGAGGGAAGTAACTCGGTCTCCTCCGCAATAGCCCGATCCACCCTCTGTCGGCGTAGCGTCCCGATTGATCGGAGCTGCTTATGCGCCCTTGACAACGAAACGCTACGGACCCCGACAACAGGTCGCGCTCCGTGTTCAATCCAAAATCTAAAATCCAAAATCGGCACATCCCGAGGATGACGCCCACGCCGCCTTCATTCTACACTATGTGGAGCGATCAGCAATCAGCCCTCAGCTTTCAGCCAGGGCTCGAGCTGACGGCTGAAAGCTGAATGCTGAGAGCTTAATTCTTCTGAGGTGAATTACGAAAGTCGACCGCACTTTTATTTCCGGCCCCGACGGACCGCTGGAAGCGCTGATGGAATGGAACCCGCGGGTCACTCCTCGCCAGGTGGCGCTGGTTTGCCATCCGCATCCTCTGTACACTGCTGTCCAAGATAATCGCTAGCCCCGTACGCCGCCATTGCAGGGAAAGGCTTTAGGACAGGGAGAATCGAAGGTTGGGGAGGAGGTCTGGGTTTCATAAGTTCGTTCGCCTGTCCAA
>JBEKAD010000694.1:0-3179 GCA_050018435.1 Terriglobia bacterium | reverse complement strand
CCTCCGCGCGGTGGTCGATATGGCGGCCCTCGGCGAGCGGACGGTGTGGATTGACTGCGATGTGATCCGTGCCGACGGCGGCACACGCACGGCTTCGGTCACCGGCGCGCGGGTGGCGCTCGGCCTGGCGATTCAAAAGCTGCAAGCCCAGCGTTCGCTGAAAGGTAATCCGCTGAGAGATTATCTGGCCGCGATCAGTGTGGGCATCGTGGGCGACGAGATGTTGTTGGACCTCAGCTACGCCGAAGATTCCTGCGCCGACGTGGATATGAACGTGGTGATGACCGGCGCCGGCAAGTTGGTAGAAACCCAAGCCACCGCCGAAGGGCGCACCTTCAGCACGGAAGAGCTGAGCGAGCTGATCGAACTGGCGCGGCCCGCCATCCATCATTTGATCGAAGTTCAGAAATCGATTCTAAAGCAGTGACGAGTGACGGCAATATAGTCCAAAGTCCGAGGTCCGAAGTCCGAGGTCCAAGAACCATTGCAAGTGCCGAAAAAAGCGTCCGGAGTCCGAAGGCCGGAGTCCGAAGTCCAAAAACCATGACAAGCGACGAAAAGGCGCGTTCGAAGTCTGGGGTCCGGAGTCCGGAGTCCAACGGGCGGCAATGCAAGGATTTTGGACCTCGGACTTCGGACCCCGGACTTCGGACTCATCTTTTCCTGGCCTCTTCCAACCCCGGCAAGCTGCGCGAATTCCGCGAAGCCGCCGCCGCGCGAGGCGTGACGCTTGAGGCTCTGCCCGGTTTCACGAAGTTGACCGCCTGCGTCGAGGACGGGATAACCTTTGAGGAGAACGCCCGCAAGAAAGCCATTCATTACAGCCGGAACTCTCCGGGATGGGTCTTCGCTGACGACTCGGGCATCTGCGTGGACGTGCTCGACGGCGCGCCCGGAGTCTATTCCGCGCGCTTTGCCGGTCCCCAAGCCACCGACGAGCAGAACAACCAGCGGCTGCTGGCGGAAATTCACCAGGCCGAAGTAGGGGCACGCCATGGCGTGCCCTTACGGCGATCTCATCGACGCTTCAATCGAGCCGCCCATTACCTTTGCGTGATTGCTTTGGCGGAAGCAGGGCTGGTCCTCACCGTCGTCGAAGGGCGAGCTGATGGCGTGATCATCGACGAACCGAGGGGCACGGGCGGCTTCGGGTACGACCCTTACTTTTTTTACCCTCCCCTGGGCAAGACCTTTGCGGAAATCCTTGCGGATGAAAAATTCGCCGTCTCTCACCGCGGCGTGGCGTTTCGCAAACTCCTGGATTACCTTTGCACCCGTGGACAGTAATCAATCGCCAGGTTGAAGGCGCAGGCCCTCACGCTCTGGCTTTGCCGCGGGCTTGCTCGAGAAGGGCCTTGATCCGGCGGGCCACGATCAACTCTTCGCCCGGCTTCATCATAAAGGGTGTCACACTCATCCCTTGGGGATAGTCGGCTTCCAGGACTTCGATGCTCGGTTCGCCCTCGCGCAACTGTTTCGCGCACTCCGCCTCAGTTATCCCCAACGCACTTTTATCCCATTTTAGATAAAGATGGGGAACGTGATTGGCAACCTCGGGAACAAAGCGGCCCACTTCGACACCCGGGACGGAGGTCAGGATCCTTTCCATCGTTTGCAGCCTCCGTTCCCATTCCTTCCATTCCGCTTCATGGTCGATACGGAGGTAACGCTCCACGGCCACCAACATTCCCACCATTTCTTCCTTGCCGACCTTGCAGGGCCGGCCGATCGTGTCTTCGTAAGGGTTATTGTTCAAGATGGCCGCTTCGATCAGGTCCTTCCTCCCCAGCATCAGGCCCGCACACTGTGGTCCGCGTAATCCCTTGCCGCCGCTGAAGGCGACGAGATCAAAACCCATCTTGTTGTAGTCGCTCAAATGCGAAACGGGGGGCACATCGGCAGCGGCATCATTGAAGGTGGAAATCGCGCGTTGCTTGCCGACTTCCACCCACTTCTCCAACCCGATTTTCCCCTGATTTTGCGCCGCGTTTAAGAAATACATCATGGCCGTTTTTTCGCTGATGGCACGCTCGAGTTCCCCCGGAGTTTCAACTTCCACCAGGCGGACGCCGGTGTTCCGGATGGCATGATCGAAAGAGTTTCGATGGGTCTTCTGGATAATCACTTCACTCCTCATCCCCGTAACGTCTGGCAATTGCGTAATGCGCTTCGGATCATTCCCGGTCAGGCAGGCGGCAGTGCCCAACAAGATGGCTCCGGCAGCGCCGGAGGTGACCATCGCTGCCTCCACGCCCAGCATCTGCGCAATCTTCGCCCCCACTTTCTGTTGTAGCTCGACCAGATAAACAAAGTGCTGCGATGCGTCCTCCATCGCCCGCGATACTTCCGGCGAGATCAAGGAACCCGTCAAATAGGTGTAGGTCCCCTTGGCATTAATGTGTGTGCGTACACCAAGGCGCGCGTAGATGTCAGGTGTATTCGTGGTTCCTTTTCCCCAGCCGGCAGAAGCCACCAAGCGCGCCGCTGCGGCCGTAACCGCACCGGATACTAAACCCGTAGACGCCAAGAACTTTCGGCGCGAAGACGGAAACGAGAATAGTGCCATGACCAACCTCCCACCACCGTCGATTCTAATCTCGCCCCTGAACCTAGCGCGCCGGAACAGGCGCGTCAAGGGAATGGAACCCATCGGCACCAAGGAAGAAAGAATGGTTCCACTTGCGCAACCAAACCCCTTCTGCATATTTCGGATCAGGAAAGCCACTAGTGTTAAAAGACAGCGAATAAAGACGCCACCAGTACCAGATAACCGTAACGATGCGCACCCATTTCATGGCCGCACCTTCCGCAGGCGATTATATCGCGGGGCGCATTCTTACCACTTGGATTTCTCAATTCAAGAAAGCACCAAAAATCTTGATTGCAGAGGGGGAAAAACAAGCGTATCGTTCGCCACGTGGGCCGGTGGTGTAACTGGAAACATCGCATCCTGCGAAGTTGCAGATACGGGTTCGAGTCCCGTCCGGTCCATCTTCTTTGGGGGTGTAAGGTCTCTAAAGGAGGGCGCGGGGAGAAAACGCAGGAATAATCTCCCCGAAAATTCTGCTTGACTTGGGGGTCTCGAAGTTCGATACTCAGGTTGGACTTCGCAGGATGCAAATAATTCTCACCACCGGGACGGGCAGCAATGCCCGGCCTTCCGGTATCCTGCCTCCAAA
>JBEKAD010000693.1:0-3187 GCA_050018435.1 Terriglobia bacterium | reverse complement strand
CGCCCGGCTGGTAGCGCGATAACGTGGCATAAACAGGGACCTTCGAGCGCCCGACGGCGTCCACATCATGCTCGCTCAGAAGGGCGCCAAGGCGGCTGGCCAGCGGCCCGTTGGTGGTAAAAACCCATCCCAGGAAAACACGCCGGGACCAGTCGTCGAGGAACATCAGCACGCCGAGCATCGCAAAGATGATCCACGTCCAGGGGGGAAGCTCCTCCGCATCGGCGTGGGTAATCCTCCCCACCAGGGCTCGGTGCAACGGCATGAGCAGGGACCCTGGAATCCTCAGCACTTTGGCCAGGCAGAATTCCGACAACACGGCGGCGATGGCCCAGAGGGGGAGAAGCAGGAGTTTGCTGGGCTTGAATCCGATGATGTCCCGGCACCGCAGGTTGGTCCAGGCATCTTCGGCCACGTTGAGCTTGCCGGCGGCCAGCAGCATGGCGTTCATGGCGCCCACTGAGGTCCCGGAAATGGCGCTGAAACTCGTATAACCAGCATGGCGCAATGCTTTGAGACACCCGACCTGATAGGCGCCCTTCGCCCCGCCACCCGTCAGAACCAGACCGATATTGTGATATGACCCGACTGACTCGGCCATGGGTATCCTAAACGTTTGAATGGTGCCTCGCAGACTTGACGTGAGCCCCGGCTACAAGTCTAACTGTGCCAACTGCGGCGCATTCTGTCAAGGTCCCTTTGGAGGGTGCCATGTCATACGGCCGGGCAAAAGGCGGGGCCCATCAAGTGAGTTCCCACCCGCGCCGCAATCCGCTATGATGCTGACCATGGACGTCGCTGTTCGCTGCCGGGCGCTTCGCAAAACCTATGAGGGCAACGTCGAGGCCGTTCGCGGGCTCGATCTGGAGATCCATGCCGGCGAGTGCTTCGGCCTGCTGGGCCCCAATGGGGCGGGCAAGACAACCACCATCGAAATCCTCGAAGGATTGCTGGAACCCACTTCCGGCGAAATCGAAATTCTTGGAAATGACTGGCAAACGAACAATCGCGAACTGCGCGAGCTTTTGGGAATCTCGCTCCAGGAAACGCGCCTCGCGGAGAAGCTCACCGTGCGCGAAACCTTGGAGTTGTTCGCCAGTTTTTATCGCCGCCCGCGCGCGACCGGGGAAGTGATGGCGGAGCTGGCGCTCACGGAAAAATCCGACGCTTGGGTCGGCAAACTTTCGGGCGGGCAAAGACAGCGGCTCGCCGTGGCCACGGCTCTGGTGGCCAATCCCAAAATCCTGTTCCTCGACGAACCCACTACGGGCCTCGATCCACAAAGCCGACGCCAGCTTTGGGAAGTTATCCGCCAATTCCAGCGGCGCGGCGGCACCGTCCTGCTGACCACGCACTACATGGACGAAGCCGAGCGCCTCTGCGATCGCATCGCCATCATCGACCACGGCCTCACCATCGCTTCCGGGACGCCATCCGAACTGATCGAGCGTCTGGGTGGACACCATCGGGTGGAATTCGACGCCTCGGGTATTGTCCCCGGGGAGCTCGCGGCGTGGCGCGCGCTGCCCGGCGTCGAAGCCGTACACGAGGAGGACGGGCGAGTGGTGCTGAGCGTGCACGAACCGCATGAGACTATCCCCGCCCTGCTCGCGGCCTTACAGAATCGCCACAGGCACTTGCTGCACCTTACCACGCGCCATGCCAGCCTGGAGGACGTCTTCGTGAACCTCACGGGACGCCACTTGCGTGAGGAGTGAGCGGATTTTGGATTTTGGATTTCAGATTTTGGATTGGGCAGAGTGGGCGTACAAACACGGTTTCTAATATCCAAAATCAAAAATCTAAAATTGGGAGAACGCGTGGAACATCACCAAAGCGAGAAACAGATCGCCCGCCAAGCCTTGCCCTCCACGGAGCAAGTCAATTCACCAGCCGCCTTGCCGGATACCGCCCGTTGGAAAAGCTACAAGCTCCTGGTCTTGGCGCGTCTGAAGGAAATGTACCGCGAGCCGGAAGTCATCTTCTGGGTATTCGGGTTTCCCATTCTCCTGGCGCTGGGGCTGGGGATTGCTTTCCGCAACAAGCCTGCCGACGTCATCCGTGTGGCGCTGGTAGCAGGCCCGGAGGCCGCGCAGGCGATGGAACTGTTTCGCCCTGCGTCTGCGGCGGGCACGGTGCACGTGGATTTACTCCCTGCCACCGAGGCGTTCAACCAGTTTCGGCTGGGCAAGTACGACCTGGTGGTGACGCCGCGCTCCGGCGGGTTTGAATACCGCTATGACCCGGCGCGCCCGGAAAGCGTGCTGGCCCGCAGCGTCACCGACGACGCTCTCCAGTCGGCTGCAGGAAGAAAGAACAGCGTCCCCACCACCGGCCGCGTCTCCAGCGAACCCGGGGCGCGTTATATCGACTTCCTGATTCCCGGCCTGTTGGGCATGAACCTGATGAACTCCGGCATGTGGGGGATTGGGTTTGCGCTGGTGGATTTGCGGCAGCGCAAATTGCTCAAACGTTTTGTCGCCAGCCCCATGCGCCGCAGTGACTTCCTCCTGGCCCTGGCCAGCAGCCGCTTGGTGTTGATGTTGCTGGAGCTGGCGCTGCTGCTGGGGTTCGGCGCGCTGGTGTTCCACCTGCGCGTCGCGGGCTCATGGACCTCCATCCTGATCATTAGCTCGGTCGGGGCTCTTTGCTTCGGTGGGGTGGGACTGCTCACCGCCAGCCGCGCGCAAAAAATCGAGACCGTCAGCGGGCTGATCAACCTCGTCATGATGCCCATGTGGATCCTGTCCGGCGTCTTCTTCTCTTACGAGCGATTCCCGGCCCTCCTTCATCCGCTGATTAAGGCGCTGCCGCTTACCGCGCTGAACGATGCCCTGCGCGCCGCGATTCTGGAAGGCGCGCCGCTTGCCCACCAATCGGGACGCTTGCTCGTGCTTTGCCTCTGGGGTGTTCTCTCCTACTTGCTGGCCTTGCGCTGGTTTCGCTGGACGTGACCTGCGCTGGAGGGTTCGCTGCCTGGGAGGAAGCCCATGAACCACCGCTTGCGGGGGGTGGGTCAGTTTGATTCTGTAGAGGCGGCTTCATCCGTCAGCCGACGGACCATTTGGTCCGTCAGTTGACGGATCAACTCGCCGCTACAGAATCAAACTGACCCACCCCCCGCAAGCGGTGGTTCATGGGCTTCCTCCCAGGCAGCGAACCCTCCAGCGCAGGTCACGTCCAGCGA
>JBEKAD010000692.1:0-3202 GCA_050018435.1 Terriglobia bacterium | reverse complement strand
CCACCAGCGCCAAGGCTTCCTCATAAACGTGGTCGCGGCCGGCCAGCATGAGTTCATTGTTCAGAATCTCGACTTCGTCCCCAACTTCAATGCGCACCGTCCGGCCGATGGGCGGCAGGCCCGGGACTTCGGCAAGGGTCTGTACCACTTTGCCATCCGGTCCACGCGAGAAGGAAAAGCGTGCGCCGTCGGCCTCGATCACGAAGGAAAAACAAACTCCGCTTCCTCCGCCCTCCACTTTCCTCAAAACCCTCTCGACCTTCACCTCGCGGCCGCCCGATTGGAAGTAGAGCGCGCGCGGCATGTTTTCTCCCCGCGATTCCGCGCGCTGGAATTCCCAACCCAGGCGGGTGGCGAGCCATGCCGCGAGCAGCAGGCTCTGCGCGCGTTGCGTGGTGAGCCGCGCCGATTCCATTTCGTACTCAATGCGAAGTTCACGGATGCGGTGAAGATAAGGCCGACGGTCGGGAGAATCAAAACACTGGGCCACCAGTTCGCGCCACGGCGTGGTCCGCGCCCAGTTCAGGTCGGAAAGGCGAATCCGGCCGGAATACTTCTCGAGCCAGGCAGCCAGCGCCCGCAGGTCCGCCCCGGTGGCGGCAAAACGCGCCGAATCCACAATCACATGCTGCGTCACGCGCAGAATCTGGTCAAAGTAGGCGGGCATGGCGAAGTCTTGCGCCCGCCACCAAAGGTATATCGGCAATCCGGAAACCGTGAGGGGAAGCACTACACTGGTAAGCTCCGGGCCGGTCTCGCCCCGCGCATTCAAGGTGATCTGCTCGCTGCAAATCTGCGTTTCGCCCTCCACGGGCATGTGACAGTGGGCGGAGACGGTAGCCATCAAGCTTGGCGGCGATCCCTTGGGCTCCATCACCATCACCACCGCGCGGCAGGGATTCTGCCGGGTCACCTCGGCAATCAGGTTGCTCACCTCCCGCGCCGCCTCCTCACGATCCACATAAACGAGCAGGGTCAGCGCGGAAGCACGGGTCACTGCGGACTCAGCGCCCGAGGCTTCCGCCGCGCTTCTCCACATGGCCGAAAGCCCGGCTTCAATCTCGCCCACATTGGCGGGCCGAGGTTCCCCTAAGGCAAATTCCTGAAGCGTCCCACCCAATGGATTACTCCTTTGCTCTTCACAGTCTCCGCCACTGCCGGCCGTCGCGTTCGAGGAAGTCATCCGCCTCTTTCGGACCCCAACTGCCGGCCGCATAGGGAGCCAGCCCTTCGGGCCCGTCCTGCTTCCAGCGCTCGAGAATCGGGTCCACCAACTCCCAGGAAAGGTCCACGGCATCGGCGCGATTGAACAACGTGGCATCGCCCAACATGCAATCGAGCAGGAGGGTTTCATAAGCGGTGGGAGGCGCCGCGCCGAACGATTCGCCGTAAAGGAATTCCATCTCCACCGGGCGAATCTGCATAGTTGTTCCGGGCAGCTTGGCGCAAAACTTCAGTGAAATGCCCTCGTTGGGTTGAATGCGGATCGAAAGGATATTCGGCTCAATCCCTTCCGCGCCCGCGCCGCGGAACAACAGGTGCGGCACGCGGCGAAACTGGATGGAGATTTCTGAGATGCGTTTGGGCAAGCGCTTGCCGGAGCGCAGGTAGAAGGGGACGTCCGCCCACCGCCAGTTGTCAATGAAGAATTTGAAAGCCGCGTAGGTCTCCGTGTTTGAGGTGGGTGAAACCTTGGGCTCCGTCCGGTAGGCGGGCACCTTCTTGCCCCCCACGAATCCTTCCGCATACTGGCCCCGCACCACGAATTCCGGCACTCGCTCGGACCGGATGGGGCGCAGCGCGCGCATGACTTTGGCCTTCTCATCGCGCACCGCAGTGGCTTGAAAGGTGGCGGGAGGCTCCATCGCTACCAGGCCCAGCAACTGGAGCGCGTGATTCTGGATCATGTCGCGCAGCAGGCCGGCCTCTTCGTAGTAAGCGCCCCGATTCTCCACGCCCAGTTCCTCCGCCACCGCGATTTGCACGTGGTCAATGTAGCGGCGATTCCAGAAAGGCTCGAAGATGCCGTTGGCGAACCGGAACACCAACAGGTTTTGTACGGTCTCTTTCCCCAGGTAGTGATCGATGCGATAAACCTGATCTTCCTCGAAGACGCTGGTGACGGTCTGGTTCAATTCGCGCGCGCTTTCCAGGCTTCGCCCGAAAGGTTTTTCCAGGATGATGCGGGTCCAGGTTTTTCCCGGATCTTTGGGTTTGGCCAATCCCGCTGCGCCCAGATGTTCGACGATGACGGGGAAAAAGCTCGGCGGGGTGGCGAGGTAAAAGAGCCGATTGCCGGCGGTTCCACTCTCCTGGTCAAGGCGCTCCAAAACGGTTTTGAGTTGTTGGTGAGCTCGGGGGTCGCCGAAATCGTCGGCGATGTAATGCAACCCTTTCGTGAATCCTTCCACGAAGGCGTCACTCTCCGGCGTCAGATGGAGGAATTTCTTCACCGCACCCGACATTTCCTGGCGAAACTGCTCATCGGTCTTGGGCGTGCGCGCGCAGCCCACCACGGAGAATCCCGGCGGCAACATGCGCTCGCGCGAAAGATAGAAGAGCGCCGGAATCAGCTTGCGTTCGGTGAGGTCTCCGGAGGCGCCGAAAATAACCATCGCGCACGGATCGGGCGTCCGGCGTAGACGGATTCCTTCGCGCAGGGGATTGACCATCTCGGCAGTTCCCGGCATGGAACCTCTCTATCCATTTTGGATTTTAGATTTTGGATTTTGGATTACTCTACATAGCATCTTGGTGTCCTCTGTGGTCGGAAAAACCTTAACACAGAGGTCACTGAGGCGAACCGTGCGCTCTCTGTTAAGGCTTGAGAAGCACAGAGGGCACGGAAGGGTTTTGGTCCCGGCTCGGGTACAGGCCGCTACCGTAATCCAAAATCTAAAATCCAAAATCACTATCCCGCCTTCGCTTGCGCCCAAAGCTTGGTGGCATCTTGCACCAGTCGCCCGAGCCGCGACAGTTGGGCGCCCGTATCTTTGCCCAAATGCAGCCGGAGAACGCGCCGCTGCTTGCTGACTAACGAATGCAAATCTCCCAGCGCTTGCGCATGTTTCAAAACCGCGAACGTGTACGGTTCGCCGGGAATCGGTAAATCGCGGGCGTCGTCCGCGGTGATCTGAATGAAAAGGCCGTTGTTCGCTCCACCCTTGTGCAACTGCCCGGTGGAGTGCAAAAAGCGCGGTCC
>JBEKAD010000691.1:0-3227 GCA_050018435.1 Terriglobia bacterium | reverse complement strand
GATTCTCTATTTCGAAGGGGAGTTCTACCCATCCAAGCGCTATGAAGGGCTGGAGATTGAAGACCGCGTGGGGGGCGGCGACGGCTTTTGCAGCGGCGCCATTTACGCTCTGCTTGACGGCAGAAGCCCGCAAGAGGCCGTGGATATGGGCGCGGCGCATGGAGCACTGCTACAATCCACCCGCGGCGACACCAGCATGATTACTTTGGAAGAGGTGAAGCACGTCATGAAGGGCGGCTCGGCGCGCATTAAACGCTGATCGAACCTCCCGCCCTGTGATAAGTTGGTGGCAGCAAAACGGGAGTAGATAAATCGTAATCCGGGGAGCACCCATGAAGATACTGCTTCGTTTAGGAATAGCTCTTTCCCTGCTGGCGGCATGTTCCGTGGCCCAAGCCAAACATCCCATCACCTATGAAGACTTGGCGAAGGTGCAGCGGATCGCCGACCCGCAGTTATCGCCGGATGGCAAGTGGATCGCCTATGTGGTCGGCGTGGTCGATCTCGCCGCCAACAAGACGGTCCGGCACCTCTGGGTGGTTTCCGCCGCGGGCGGCGAGCCGCGGCAACTGACGCGCGGTGACGGCTCCGACACGCGCCCGCGGTGGTCCCCCGACGGCAAATCGCTGGCGTTCATTTCCACGCGCGGGGGCAGCTCGCAAGTGTGGATTCTCTCTCTGGATGGCGGCGACCCCCGGCCCGTCACTTCCCTCTCGACAGAAGCCGACGGCATCACTTGGGCCGCCCATGGCGACGTGCTGCTCTTCACCTCGCAGGTCTACCCCGACTGCGCGGATGAGGCCTGCAACGCGCGCCGGCTGAAAGAAGCGGCGGAGAGCAAAGTGAAAGCGCAGATTTTCACCGAACTGCTCTTCCGCCATTGGGACTCCTGGCGCGAGGGCCGGTACACGCACCTCTTCTCCATTTCCGCCAAAGGCGGCACACCCCGGGACCTGACTCCCGGCGCATACGATTCGCCCACGTTTTTCCTCGGCGCGCCGGATGGCTACGCGATTTCGCCGGATGGCACGGAAGTTTGCTACACCTCGAACCGCACCAAGGGTTCCGCAGGCCAGTCAGCGGCGGCTTGGACCACCAACAATGATCTTTACCTCGTGGGAGCGCAGGGCGGCGAGCCGCTCAACATCACCAGCGACAATCCGGGCTCAGACGCGTCACCACAATACTCTCCCAACGGCCGCTACATCGCTTACACCTCCCAGGCACGCGATGGCTACGAATCGGACCTCTTCCGCCTGCGCGTTTACGATCGTGATGCGGGAAAAATTCTCGACCTCACCCCGGGATTTGACCAGTGGGTATCAAGTTTCGCCTGGGCGCCCGACAGCAACACCATCTATTTCACGGCGGCTGACCACGCCCGGCTGCCGGTTTTCAAAACTTCCATCAGCTCGCCCAAGGTCGAAAAAGTTCTCGAAGGGCTGAATGACAACCTCGGCGTGAGCCCCGACGGCAAGTGGCTGGTCCTGACTCGAACCAGCCTAACTCAGCCCGCAACGGTCTATCGCGTGTCGTTGCCCGTCCATTTTGTAACCAAGGACGGCCAAAAAGTTGAAGGCGAAACCAAGCCACAATTCACTCAGCTCACCCACGAAAACGACGCGCTGCTAGCGGATCTCGACATGAATCCCGCCGAGTTCGTGACCACGCACGGCGCGCAGGGGGCGGAGATCCAAAGCCTCATGGTGAAACCACCGGGGTTCGACCCGGCCAAGAAGTACCCGGGCCTGCTGCTGGTTCATGGCGGCCCGCAGAGCGCTTGGGAAGATGCCTGGAGCTATCGCTGGAATGCGCAAATGTTCGCCGCGCACGGCTACGTGGTGCTGATGACGAACTTCCACGGCTCGACGGGCTATGGCCAGAAATTTGTGGAAGAAATTTCCGGCGATTGGGGCGGCGCGCCCTTCCAGGATTTGATGAGCGCTACGGACTTTTTCGAAAAACTGGACTTCGTCGATAAGTCGCGCATGGTGGCAGCGGGGGCCTCCTTTGGCGGATTCATGATCGACTGGATTGCTACCCACACCGACCGCTTTAAGGCGCTGGTCTCGCACGACGGCGTGTATGACAATCCCAGCATGTACGGCGAGACGGAAGAGATCTGGTTCGATGAGTGGGAGTTCAAAGGCGTGCCCTGGGACAGAGATTCCCTCGCGCTGCGCCAAAAATGGTCGCCCTCGAGCTTTGTCCAGAACATCAAAACGCCTATGCTGCTGGTGGAAGGCGCGCGCGATTTCCGCGTGCCGGAAGGCCAGGCCATGCAACTGTTCTCGGCCTTGCAACGGCGCGGAATCCAATCCGAGCTGCTGTATTTCCCCGACGAAGGGCACTGGGTCCTGAAGCCGCAGAATAGCCAACTCTGGTATAAGACGGTGTTGGGGTGGCTGGATGAGCATGTGAAGTAACTGGGGGCCAGTGGCCAACAAGTTTGATTGTGGATAATCCGCAACAAAGGGCGAAAGGGGGCTATTCCGAGGAAAGAGCAAGTTATCCATTGACAGCGATGCACAAATGCATCAAGATGCTTTTATGCGAACCACCATTGATCTTCCGGAGAGTCTCTACCGAACCCTAAAGGCTCGGGCTGGCCTCAGTGGCATCACCTTGCGGCAATTGGTTCAGCAACTGATCGAGCAAGGATTGCGGTCGCCGAGGGCCGAATCCGGCGAAGGCAGGCGCGTTCCTCCGCCGGTGATAATTCCCCCGCGCGGAGTACCCATTCCTGCGCTGTCACGCGAACAAATTAGACGGACTGAAGAAGAGGAAGACGAGGCCAAGTATGCGGGACTTGCTTGATGCTAGTGTGTGGCTACCATTAAGCGCCCCGGAACACGCCCATTACCATCGCGCGCGGCGCTACTGGGATGTGGAGTCCGCAAGCGAACTGGCCTTTTGCCGCGTGACAGCGTTGGCACTCCTGCGACACCTGACCAATACGACAATCCTGGGCAGTGCGGCCTTGGATGGCGGCGCAGCTTGGAAGGCCCTCGAAACTTGGCTCGCAGTTCCGCAAGTTACCCTACTCCCTGAACCGCCGGGCGTGGATGAATTGTTGGCGCAATGGGCCAGAAAGCTTGACCTGCGCACCGGACAGTGGACCGACGCATACCTCGCTGCCTTCGCGGCGGCGAGTGGCTGTCGACTGATTGCCTTCGACAACGATTTCCATCGTTACCCGGGGATTGAGTTCCTGCACTTGACGGCAT
>JBEKAD010000690.1:0-3237 GCA_050018435.1 Terriglobia bacterium | reverse complement strand
CCTTTTGATTTTCTTTTGCAGCTCGGCCGCGCTCAGAAGACGAATACTCCTTTGATGTAGTCCCTTGCGGTCACCTGCTCCTCGGAGAATGCTTGGCGGAAATCGTCCAGCCGAAAACGGTGGGTGATCATTCCTTCCGTGCTGAGCACGCCGTCGCCCACCGCCTGGGCGGCAGGTTCTATAAATCCGCTATTGTTTCCGGCGCCCAGCACGCGGAGGTTGGGCCCCTGCACCGAGTCCGGCGCAAACGGCAGCGCCTCATGCTTGCAAAAACCCGCCAGAACCAAGCTGCCACCAAACCGCGTGAGACTGATCCCCAGCGGAACGAAGGGAGCGTACCCGCTGGCCTCGATCACGATGTCCGTCCCTTCCGGGTGCAGCGCCTTGGTCAAGTCCTTGAGATGCTCGAAGTCCTCGGTCACCTCCCACGCTCCCCAGGATTTGGCCAAGGCCAAGCGCTTGGGCTGCTTGTCCAGACACAGGATGCGCCGCGCTCCCGAGGCCTTCAAGACCGCCAAACAATTCAGCCCGATCGGACCCAGGCCGAGAATCGTCGCGGTTGAGCCCAGACGGGCTCCCGCGATGGAAGCCACCGCGATGCCCACACCCAGCGGTTCCAGCAGCGCTCCCTGCTCAAAAGAAATCGTGTCCGCGAGCGGATGCAGATTATGAACGGGCGCCAGGACGTACTCGGCGTAACCTCCGGGCGGGCCGAACCCGATCTGGCGATATTCCGGGCAGCGCCGCCATTCTCCTCGCCGGCAAAACCCGCACTTCAGGCAGGTAATCTCGTTGTCAGCCACCACCTTCCGCCCCACCCATGCCTCGTCCGAGGGTAAGCCGACTTGGTCAACCACGCCACAGTACTCGTGCCCCGGGGTAAGGGGGTACTCTACGGTGTGCCGGCCTCGCAATAGCTCGAAATCCGTCATGCAAATCGCCGCCACCTGAATACGAATCCGCGCCCAACCGGCCATCGGCACAGGGTCGGGGATTTCCGCCAGGCTCACCTTCCCGGGTTGTTCAAAACGAATAGCTCTCATTTCTGGACCTCACGTCAAACGCCTTTCTCCTTTCCTTTCAATAACATTCTGGCCTCACAGCGATAAGTAGCTTATTTATCTATAACATTCTGGCTTGGGGGTGAATTTGCGTTAGGTCAATTTTGTATCTCATTTGTTTTCAAAGACATTCTGGATAATACCTTCATTTTACCATCCTTTTTTCTCTCTTCATACTAGCCTATGTGACTTTTAAATAACTTCCTTATTTTCAAAGATTTGATTTTTTGGTGCGGCCATCGTGAATCCCCCAATTCTTCGCTAAGGTACTGTGTTTTCATAAACATTCTGGCCTCTCGCGGGGTTTCCCAGGATTTCTTCCTCGCGGGTTTGGCGTTTAATGTCCAGGAGCAGGTTGGTGACCCGCCAGACTTGCCGAAAGCTGGAATCCCCCATCCTCAGCATGAGCAGGGCGTGGATTGGTAGGCGATAGTTCCGCGGCGCAGGTCAGTTCCCCACGCACGGGAGCGGCCAGGCCATGCGACCGCCTCCCATTCGCTCCCCTGGCGGCAATTCTCTCTTCGGTTATCGTCGGCTTCTTCCTCAGAGACATGCGGATCTCCCTGCCTGCGGGGACGGGGCGCCTGCGGTCGTGAGCTATAACCTCGTGCCCCGCCCCGGGGCTCAAGGACGATAGCCTCTATTTTATGATACGGCTTGTGGGCTACAAAAGTCAAGTAATTTATTGGTAGTGTCCTAATTTGCGAAGAAGCCCCAACGGGGCGGCCTAGCAAAGCCCAGGCCAACGGCCTGGGTTAACGGATTGTTTCCCGCGCCGAGCCCTGAAAGGGCGATTTACGGAGCCCACTGTTCCGTCCCACAAATCGAGTTGAAAATGCCGTTTGGAAGGTGATGGAGGCAACTGTTAGCGCGCCCCTTCAGGGCTAGCGGATGGAAACTGGTTGGGTTTCCCTGACCCAGGCCGCTGGCCTGGGCTGTGTTAGGTCGCCCCTTTGGGGCTGGGAAGGACGAACCTCTATTTCGAGATCACTCCGTCAAATTAGGACACCACCGAGTGGAGCCAGGACCTGACAATTCCGTAGATTCAGAAGGTCGAGAAATGGGGTGGGGTCAGAAGAATCTCCTCAAATCATAGCTAACAGCCTTTAATTTCAATAACATTGTGGGCAAGCGGCGCGGACCTGGCGTGCAGAGCTGACAGCCGACAGCTCACAGCTTGCAGTCTACTGGATCTTGCTTTGACTAACTGACGGTCAGCGTGAGCGGCACACTATTGCTCACGGCAGAAGATCCCGAACCCGCGGTGCCCGTCACCGTCAGGGTGTAGGTTCCCGCGGGTGTTCCGGGGTCATGCGTCGTACCCCCACCACCGCTACTGGTCCCTCCACCGCCACATCCTGCCAGCGCCAGAGTTAGCAACAATCCCGCGGCGAGCGCGATCATTGCGGACTGCCATCGGCTCACGCCGCGTTGGTATCGGCGCCGGATGGCCGATGCCATCGCCGCAAGAACCAAGGCGAACATCAACAGACCTCTCAGGCCCGGCGATAGGGGTGGGATGGGGGGAAGGGGTCGAGAGCGTGGCGCGCTGACCGAAGGCGCGGTCGTAGTAACGGTGACGGTGACATTGGTTGCAGAACTCCCCGCCGTTACCGGGTTCGGCGAAACCGTGCAGGTGGCTTCGGGGGGAGCCCAACCCAGGCTCCCCCAAGGCCGGACATCCCTCAGTTCCCCTGATCGTGGGGCACGATGACCGTGGTGGAGACGGAGGCAAGATTGCGGGCGTAGTCGCGAGCACTCACCGAAATCGTGTAGGTCCGGCCATTCTTATCATTCCCGTCGCGGGAGGCCACCAGTGAGACCGTGAAGGAGTAAGCTCCTCCCGCTCCCAGTGAGCCCACCGAACACGCGGGTTGGACCAACCCGTACGAGTCGACTACCTTACAGGCCAGCGTGCCGGGATTGACCCCGGAGCCGCTATCCGTAATGGTGCCGGAGACCGTGACCGGCACCGATTTGCCATTGGGCGGCCACAGCGTCGAAGGGTTGGCGGAGATGGAAATGGCGGGCGGTATGGTGTCAATGCCGGTACCCGAAAGGCTGATGGACTGCGGGCTGCCGGCGGCGTTATCGGTGATGGAGATGGAGCCGGTTTGCGCGCCCAAGCCCGGACGGCCAACGGGCGTGAAGGTGACACTAATGGAGCAGGCGCCGT
>JBEKAD010000689.1:0-3241 GCA_050018435.1 Terriglobia bacterium | reverse complement strand
CGCCCGCCGCGTGGGTTCGTTCAGCAGCACCGCGAGCAGGACCGAAGTATCAACGACCAGAGAAGCCATACCGTACAATTGTACGTTTTCTGATCCGGTTTATCAAGCCCCGCGAAATTTAGCTCGTGAGGTGGGAAAGGGTCGCGGTAGGGATGGACATCACTGACCACCCCCCGCGCGGATCCGTACGGGCGCTACTAACGCATACGGCTCTTACCTCGGATGCATGGCGTCAAAGCGAATGCTGGGGTAGGGATGCACCAGCCGAGGGGGAATGAGCCAGCGGCGGAATAATCGAGTCATGCGCTCCATGGTGAAGCGCCTGCGTTGGCTGCGCCGTCTCAGGACGTGCCGCCAGTAGCGTCCGATTCGCAACCGGAAGCGCTTGAGGCTCGCCCAGTTTCCCGGCACCGCGTGGTATTGGTAGAAGCCGTTGAGAACGCGTCGGAGCCATTCCCCCACCTTGGGCACCGGCTCGTGCATGCGGGCTCGAAGCGTTTGCTTCACCTGCTGCAATTTCGCCTCCAGCCGCTTCCGCGCCGTTTGCCGTCGGATGATGAAGTACCCCGCCCGGTTGGTCCCGCAGTAATGCGTGAACCCCAGGAACGTGAAGCTCTCCGGTTCCCCTTCCCCACGCGCTTGCCGGTTCTTCTGCGCAAGCCTGCCGAACTCGATCAGCCGCGTCTTCTCGGCGTGCAGTTCCAGCCCGAACTTCGCCAGCCGTTCCCGAAACTCCTGCAGGAACCGCTCGGCTTCCGCCCGGTGCTCGAACCCCACCACCAAGTCGTCGGCGTAGCGAACCACGATCACGTCGCCGTCCGCCACTTTCTTCCGCCAAGCCTCGATCCAGAGATCGAACACGTAATGCAGGTACACGTTGGCGAGCAGCGGTGAAACCACTGCCCCTTGCGGCGTACCGACCTTCGTCTCCGACCACTCGCCGTCCTCACTGACTCCCGCCTTAAGCCATTTCTGGAGCAGGCGCAGAATCCGTTTGTCGGCCACCCGGTGTTGGACAAACTTCATCGTCCATTCGTGGTCCATGTTGTCGAAGAACCCGCGAATGTCCGCGTCCAGAATCCAGTTCACCCGCTTCCGTTGAATGCCCACATTGAGCGCATCGAGCGCCGGATGCGGGCCGCGCCCGGGTCGGAACCCGTACGAAAAGCCCCGAAAGTCCACCTCGTAAATCTCATTGAGAATGGTGACCACCGCCTGCTGGACGATCTTATCCTCCAGCGCCGCGATGCCCAACGGACGTTGCCGCCCGTCTTCTTTCGAGATGTACACTCTTCGCGAAGGCTGTGCCCGATACGCTCCCCGGTGAATCCGGTCCTTCAGATCGATCAACCGATCTTCCAGACCCTCCTCGTACTCGCTCCACTTCACGCCGTCCACGCCGGGGGCCGCATTGCGCTTTAAGGCGTAATAGCTTTCCCGCAGCAGGTCGACCGTCAGATGATGCAAGAGCGTGGTGAACCTTTCCTGCTTCCTTTCCCTTGCCACCTTGCGCACACCCGCCAAACCCTGGGACACGCCGTGCCCGTCCTGTGCCGGGGGCGTGTGGCTCTGGCCGATGTTCTCCTTGGTTCGCGCCCTTCCCTCCACCACCTCCGCCGAGGCTTGCGCCTCCTTGTTCGGCGGCTTCATCGGTATTACGGCGCGATCCGACTCCTCTCCGGCGTACACGCCCGGCGTGCGGCTCTGGGCCTTCCCGGACCGGTCCCCACGAGGGAACACCGTAGAGGTCTCCCGGTTCTCGTGCATGCAGTTTCTCAGCGTGCCTGGGGTCTACGACTACGCGGGATCACCCACCGGCTCGCGCTTCCGTCGGCGCGTGTGTGGCCTTCCCCCTCTGACAACAGGGTCGGCATCCCGATTTAGGCTTTTCGCAGCTCAATACCCTGCCCACTGATTCCTCTGTCTACGCTTCGACGGCAGCCTCGCGACTGCCTCCGCAAGACTCAAGGCCAGGCGGTTCGCTACTCCTTTCCTGTAAGGCTCTTTCATCCTCTACTGCATGCCGGTTTATCCCGGCGCACTGTCAGGTGCCTTTTCCCGTTGTAGTACGCCCCGCGGCGTCGACGAATCGGAAGGTCGAACGGGGTAGGTAGCAGGTGACGTCAAGGGCAGTGGCAGGTGGCAAGCTGAATTCATAAGCCAGACGTCAGATTTTGCCGGATGGGAAGCCCGCAGAGTGATATAATGCCTGCATACGGATACGACAAATGGTGACGATTACATTCCCGGACCGCGAGACTGAAAAGAGGGCGCTGGCCTTTTTGCTCGGACGCTTTTCCGGCCGGGTCCTTCGTTCGGGGGGGCATTTGGTTCCCGAATCTGCTTTGGAAGCGCTCGCCGATCAGAACATCCCATTTAAAGTCGAGGGCAAAACCACCTATGAGCAGCAACTGGCGGCGATTCGAGGTGCTGCTCCCTCTTCAGTTCTAATGATGGGCGGGATGTGCCCCCCGAGTAGCTTGCCGAAGCCGTCTTGGAAATGGTCGACCACTTCGGCGCTGCCAGTTACGAGACACAGAAGCTGGAGGGGCACTGGCGCCACGGTGGTGTGATCTACCGAGACAACCTGGTGCGGGGGAAAGGTGTCAGGTACCGTTCAGGAAAGAAGATGTGGCGGAAACGGTACCTAACACCGTCACCGTCTCCCCCTTGGGTGTATGAGTATTCACCAGACGCGGCGAACACCGTAGGCTTCAAAGATCCGCTCGTTGGTGGCGATGGGGAGGTTTTCGGCCTGGGCCTGGGCAATCAGCATGCGGTCAAAGGGGTCTTTGTGAGGTCCGGGAAGCAGGCCGGCGCGAATGCCGTGGTTGACGGTAATATCCAGGGCCGTAAACCCTTCCCGGCTTATGAAGCCTTGGAAGTCCGCGGCCAATTCCTCGGCTCCCGGCAAGCGTCCGAGTCTTACTTTCGTGGCGATTTCCCACGCCGAGGCCGCGCTCACCAGAACCACATTCGAGGTGGCCGCCATGGCCTTGCGTGCGGCGGTCGAGAGGGCAGGATCATCACTAAGCCACCAGAGTAATGCATGGGTGTCGAGGAGGAGGCGCACCGCTTTTACTCCCAGGCAGCAAGTTCCGCGGGCGGAAGCGGCGCCGAGAATTCCGGACCGACGCGAAGCTTTCCGCGCAGCACGCCTGGCTGCCGTCGGCCTTGCACCACTCCGATGGGAACCAGACGAACCACCGGGGTCTTGCCGCGGGCAATAACCACCTCCTCG
>JBEKAD010000688.1:0-3245 GCA_050018435.1 Terriglobia bacterium | reverse complement strand
GGACCGCAGCCACAGATGGCGATGATCCATCAGGAATTCAATCCCATGATCTTTGGGAGTGATGGGATAAGGAGTCTCCGCCGGAACGCGTTGAAGAACTTCCACATTCAAGACATCCAATTCGAAGCCGCCGGGCGCACGCTTATCCGCCCGCACCTTGCCGGTGACGCGCAGCGAAGACTCCTGCGTCAGGCCAAGCACAGATTCGAAAACATCCGGCGGCACGGCACTTTTCACCACTACGCCCTGGATGATGCCTGTGCCGTCGCGGATGAGCGGAAAGAGCAGCTTGCCGCTCTCCCGCAGGTTATAAAGCCAGCCTTGCAGAATTACTTCCTGGCCGGCGTGTTCCGAAACGTGGCGAATTTCGACAATAGGTGGCAAATGCTTAGTCCTCCTCGGGTATGCTTTCCATGCGCTCCATGACCTCGGCCAGGCGGGAGAGGCTGGTCATCTCCGGCCCATCATCGCGGATTTCAAAGAGCGTGGGAAACTGTCCTTCGCCGCGGCGCAGATCGCGAACCGCTTCCGTCCAATCAATGCCGCCATCGAAAGGCATCAAGTGATCATCCTTTTCGCCGCGATTATCGTGGACATGAGTGGAAGCGATGTACGTGCGCAGGGTTTCAAACGCCGGGTGCAGGCCGTGCGTCATATGCGCGTGGCCGGTATCAAAGCAGATTTTCACGTTCAAGCGCGTGTATTGAAGAAACTCCACCAAACGTTCCGGTGTCCCCAGTTCATTGGGAATATTTTCGAGCAGCAACTGCACGCCCCGGTCCTTGGCAGAGACCTTCAGGTGCTCGAGCGAAGTCATGACGGCGTCGAATTTGCTCAGCTCGTATTCCTCGCCCGGCAATCCCATGTGCACAATGAGGTAGCGAAAAGGCAGATAATCGGCGATGTCGAGGGCGCGCTTGATTTCATCCATGGAATCGATGCGCGGGCGGCGCTCCAGGTAAGCAACGGAGACGGCGAGCCCGCCTAACTGCCCCCAATCCGCGTCACCGTAAAGCGGCGCATGGACGGAATGCAGGTTCACTTGATGGTCGCGAAACCACTGTGCCACGTCGCCTACGTGGTGGCGGTCGGTGTAGTCCAGGTGCTGGCGGGCTGCAAACAGTTCAATGTTTTGGAATCCCGCCCCCAGGATCTTATCCAGGATGTGGGAGCTGAGCCGCTCGTTGACGTAAAGATACGTGGAGAGACCGTATTCCATCAGTATCCAACCGCCTTTCCATCCGCGCGGGGATCGGAAGCGCCCAATCGCCACCCGGACTCGGGAGCAATCTCGATGGCTTCGCAGTCACCAATACTATCGCGAAAACTTACCGGGTAGCCGGCCTGTTGAAGCTTCTCGAGAGTGTCAGAAGAAAAACCTACCCGCTCGAACGTCAGGAGGTCCGGCGTCCACTGATCGTGAAAGCGCGGCGAGGTTACGGCCTGAAGAACATCCATTTTATAAACGAGGACATTGAGCAAGACTTGTAAGACCGTATTGGTGATCGTACTGCCGCCGGGGGAGCCGAACACCAGGCGCACCTTTCCGTCACGGGTGACGAGGGTCGGGGTCATGGACGATAGGGGACGTTTGTGCGGGGCGATGGCGTTGGCTTCACCCTGCACCAGCCCAAACAGGTTGGGCGAGCCGGGCTTGGCGGTGAAGTCGTCCATCTCATTGTTGAGCAGAAATCCCGCGCCTTCCACGGTCACGCCGGAACCGAACCACCCGTTCAGGGTATAAGTATTCGCCACCGCGTCGCCCTCCGCATCAACCACCGAAAAGTGCGTGGTGGCGCCGGATTCAAAAACCTGCGGCTCGCCGGGCCGAACGGGGGCCTCCGGGCGCGCGCGAAGAATTTCCTCGCGCAACTGCGCGGCATAGCGAGGCGAGGTGAGGCCGGCAACCGGCACGGAAGCAAAATCTGCGTCCCCCATATAGGAAGCACGGTCGGCGTAGGCGCGGCGCATGGTCTCCGCCAGCAGGTGAATCGAGGGGTAGGAGTTCGCGGTGCCCAGATCGAGCGGTTCGAGCACGTTGAGCATCTCGATCAGCATCGTGCCGCCGGCGCTGGGCGGTGGGACGCTCAGAATATCAAAGCCGCGGAAATGGCCCACCAACGGCGGGCGCAATTTGGCCTGGTAATGTCCCAGATCCTCGCGCGTAATCAGGCCGTTGTACTTTCGCATGGTCTCGACCAGCGCCTTGGCAGCCGCGCCAGAATAAAAAGCCTGGGGACCGCGCTTGGCGATGGCGGCGAGCGTGCGGGCCAATTCAGGCTGCCGGAAGACCGCACCGGGCTCGTAGAGATTCCCGTCGTGCAGGAAGATGTGGCGCGAGCCGTCGAACTTTTGCAAGAGAGCGTGCTCAGAGCGAAACTTCTCGGCGAGCAAATAGCTAACAGGGAAACCCTTCCGCGCCAGGCGAATGGCCGGAGCCATCACGCGCGCCAGCCCCAGATGGCCGTACTTCTCTTCCGCCAACGCCAATCCCCTGACCGTGCCGGGAACTCCCGCAGCGCGCGCGCCGGTAGTGCTGGCGCCGGGAATCAAATTCCCCTGCGCGTCCTGATACATCCCGCGCGTGGCCGCCGCCGGCGCTTGCTCGCGGTAATCCACCACGATGGCGTCACCGTTAGCCATGCGAATCAGCATGAAGCCGCCGCCACCGAGGTTTCCCGCTTGAGGAAAGGTGACCGCCAGCGTGAATCCCACCGCCACGGCGGCATCCACGGCGTTGCCGCCCGCCTGAAGGATTTCCACGCCGGCTTGGCTGGCCAGCGGCTCACTGGAAGCCACCATGCCACTGCGCCCGGCCACCGGGGTGAGGGCGTATGCGGGCAGCGCCAGCAACGCAGCCAGAAGTGCAGGGGCGGGGATCAGACGTTTGAATGGCACGAAAATCACCTGCGCGGGTAGCGGGACTTCCTGACCTTGGGACGCCGGCACAAGTTTACAAAGGAATAACTGTAGGGGAAAAGGCAGAGGGCGTCAAGGCAGGCGCGGCGTGTGCAACTTGCGCGGCCACACCGTGCTAGAATGACTTGGTGAAAATTCGGATTCGTCCTTGCGAGCACGCGCCACATCGCCGCCGGAGCAGCGATGTCGATACACGGCTGTCCAAACTAGCGAACTCTTCGAGTGGTCAACGCGGATCTGCCGCCTGCTGTGCGGAAAGGCTGCGCCTTTCCGTGGCGCCTATGCTCTAACCAACCTCCTCCGCGCAGGCTGGAAGGCTCCGCCTT
>JBEKAD010000687.1:0-3246 GCA_050018435.1 Terriglobia bacterium | reverse complement strand
CCGTCAGTCCGGGTAACGGACTATGATGCTGAGCAGGTAACGCGGAAAGGGATGGGGAATCGAGATTCGCGATTCGGGGCTCGGGACTAGGGCCTGGGGATTCGGGATTCGGGGTTCGTGAATCAGGGTTAGCTGTCACCTTTTGACTTGCGACCCGTTGTTACTGACTACTGAAAACTGATAACTGAAGACTCATTTTCACCGGCGTGCCCCATCCAGATTGACGACGCGCGGTTGCCGCTTGCGCATCGGGGATAAGCAAAGCCTACGGTCAGGACTGCACATGCCGTGGCTTATATCTCCCCCCTTTGCACGCTGGAACCTTCGGTGGCAGGCCACCTGGGAACTTTCGAGCGTAGCCCAAAAAAGTACTTGACAGAGGCTATTCACCCGTATACCATATGGTTAGATACACAGCGAGATACCATCCTCGTGGTGTTTTTCGCGCGTACCGAGCGGATCCGTTGGTCCAAATCCGATGACCTCACTTGGCTGCCCGATTGCTCCACAATCCTTTTGGTTGGATAGATGTGCAGATTATCATTAGAGGTAATTAACTCAAGAGATATGCTAAGGTTGCCGATACAAACAAGCTGAGTGGTATCGGGAGGGCGCGGCTGGATCGCCCTGTCCGCAGTATGATTGGCCGCCGAGCTTGCAAGTCCCGAAAGGACCGAGAATGGCAAGCAAAAAATTTCGCCGCGTTGGCCGGATGGAGTATAATACGCATCCTATCAAGAGAACTGGAAACGTTCCACAGGCGAAGTCTGTGGGCTCCCCTGATGTCGGGGTATATCTCACGTAATTTCTGCAAACGTAGAGAGGAAGCGGAAATCTCCAATGTGGCAGGAACGAAAGACGCTCATTGACCAGATACAGAAGAAGCGCAATTCGCGCCTAATCTGCTACTTGACCTCCGACCGGCAGAACGCGGGGGCCATTATCGCAAAGGACGCCCTCCCAGTTTTCTTCAATCAATTACGAGCGCTAGGGCGGGTTGATCGGCTGGACATCCTGGTTTTTACAGCGGGTGGAGATACCCTGGCAGCATTCGGGTTGGGGCGCCTCGTGAGGGAGTTTGCAGATTGGACTGGTGTCTTGATCCCAGACCGCTGTTTAAGCGCCGGAACATTGTTTGCCCTTGGTGCGAACGAGATATTCATGACACGTGCCGGAACATTGAGCCCTATCGATCCGAGCATAACCACGCCGTTGAATCCTTACGCCGAAGGCCCCATGCCCGGACAGCGGCAATTATTGCCCGTCAGCGTAGAAAGTGTCGCAGGTTTTAGGAGCTTGTTGCAGGAAGAATGGTCGGTTAAGAGCGAAGAGATGACGGCGGAAGTTTTCAAGACCTTAGCTGAGAAAGTCCATCCCCTTGCACTCGGAGACGTATACAGAAGTCGCCAGCAGATCGAGCGGCTCGCACACCAACTCCTAACCCGCCACAGGGATGATGACATGCAAGTCCAGACAATAATAAAAACTCTCACCAGGGGACTCGGATCGCATGATTATCCGATTTCTTTGACTGAGGCGCGCGAATTGCTAGGCGGGCAAATAGCCGTTGAGGATCCCGAACTCGAGGGTCTCGTGTGGGACCTATATGAGGATTTCAGGAAAGAGCTGCAATTGGGGGTGCCGTTCAATCCGTCGGTTGTTCTGACGGAGGCAAGAACGAAAAACCAAAGGCCACCAATTCGCGTCCAACTTGATTTGGCTGTCGTCGAAAGCGAAAGGTCCAGAGACGTCTTCCAACAAGACTTATTTGTCTCGGAAGCGACCCTGCCTACCCCCGCCGGTCCTGTTAAAGCCCCTCAATTGGAGATCCTTTCGGCGGGCTGGAATCATTACGACCAATAATGGAGGTCCCCATGGATTCGCCCACAGCAGAGCTATTTAGGGCCAATACGTTCTCCATCCGAACTTCGTGCACTGCAGAGGCACCGCTTCAACCTCGCTTGCTTGACCCCACCCAATCATCTGACGCCTATACTGGACAGCCTGTGTTGCCTGCACCTTTACCAGGACGTAGTACAAGCGGCGACTTGTCAATCCCAGTCGCTGCGGCTCTAAAAAGACTAGTGACAATTGAGGCGCTTGGCCCCGATTGGGATTCTTACGGTAGTGAGCCCCCACACCATATGGCTGTGGCAAGAGCGCACAAGCTCATTTGGGAATTATACATGTGGTCATTGGGCGCCCGGGATTGTCCGGTCGTGCCATACTCGGTTGTTCCGCTTTCGGGCGGAGGAGTTCAGGTCGAGTGGCGCGGTCGCGATGCCGTCATTGAAGTTGAGATCAGTCCTGAAGGAGCTTTCGGTTATCTGCTGGCAACAGGCACGGAGCCTTCACGCCAGTTTGAGGAGAGAGACAACGTCGCCGAATCTCAAATTGTAGAATTGGTCCGGTCTGTTATCTGATGAGCCGCGATCGACGTGCCGATACCACGCGTCCAAATAGCCGACGACGATTTATTGTACCGACGACTTGCCGCCGCCGGTCACTTTAATTCCGATGGGACCGTCGCTTCTAATGCCTTCAAGCTTGACGGTCGGCCAGACCCCGAGCCTTCCGTAGACCTTGCGAGACTAACCACCGCGTCAGAGTCGCGGGCCAGGGCTGGCCGTCCCGGGTTTCGGCTGGGTGTCCTGAGGGTGGGGGATGTTCGTGCGCTCGGGCTCACCGTGACACATGAGCCGACGGAAGAAAATCCCTCCCACTGTTTGATCAGGGGAAACACAAAGAGAGAGTCCTGCCGACAACTTGCTGAAAATACCCGCGTGCCACCGATGCCTGACGATCAGTAGGCGGATTCTAGAAAAATCGCGGGCTGGCGCAGAGCGCAGCTTTACGTTTTAGCGCACCATATTACCGCTGGCCATGCTCCCCCACAAACGCCATTTTGTGCCGGAACGGCTGCAATTCTTGATCAGCCGCCCCTTTCGCCGCACTAAGCTTTTTGAGAGTGATCGGCTCGTCTGATTTCAGTCGTGTTTGTGCGCCGCAAAGCTGCGTTCTGCGCCAGTCCGCGAGCCCCGAGCCCCGAACCCCGAATCCCAAATCCCTAGTCCCCAGTGGTATTATCCCCCTGCACCGAGGGAGGAAGGCATGAGCAATCTTCATCGACCCACGAGAAGGCAGTTTGTTTCAACCGCCGCGGCAGCGGCGGGGGCAGCCCTTCTGCCTAGCGCGGTTTTGGCGAGCCCCGTTCCGAATACTGCGGTGGGCGCGGCCGAAACAGGG
>JBEKAD010000686.1:0-3249 GCA_050018435.1 Terriglobia bacterium | reverse complement strand
ATTGTAAACATTCCGCTAGCGTGCGCATCAATGCAGGTTGAGGGGCACGAATACGAAACCATTGTGGACAGGAGCAATGCGGCGGTCGGGTCTTTGACAACCCTCCCCGAACGGCCCACAATCGCAGCAGGGATTGCTTAGGAGTTGACGTCGTACCTTTGGGAAGTAATCCTCAACATGGTATTTGCTGACCTACACATTCGCGACGTGGCCATCCGACCGGCGCATATTCTGGCGCCCATGGCGGGCATCACCGACACGGTCTTCCGCCGCTTCATCAAGCGCCTGGGCGGCTGCGGGCTGATCATGACGGAATTCGTATCGAGCGAGGGCATGATCCGCCGGAATTTCCGTTCCCAACGCTATTTGTATTACTCCGAGGAAGAGCGGCCCATCAGCGCGCAGATTTTCGGCGCTGACCCGGCGCACCTGGCGGAAGCCGCGCGCCAAATCGAAGACTTGGGATTTGACCTGGTGGACTTGAACCTCGGATGCCCCGCCAAAAAGGTGGTGAAGTGCGGGGGCTCCGGACTGCTGCGCGACCTGCCATTGCTGGAAAAAATCCTGCGCGCCATTCGCGCCGCCGTGAAGATTCCCGTCACCATCAAATTCCGTTCCGGCTGGAGCGACGAGGAAATTGTGGCCTTGCAAGTGGCGCGCTTGGCCGAGGACTGCGGCGCGGAAGGTTTGGCCGTCCATCCGCGCACGCGCGTGCAGGGCTTCAGCGGCCGGGCACGGTGGGAAATCATCCAGCAAGTCAAGCAAGCCGTGCGCATTCCCGTGATCGGTAACGGCGACGTGTTTAAACCCCAGGACGCTCTGGCGCTGCACGAACAGACCGGCTGCGATGCGGTGATGATCGGGCGCGCGGCCGCCTCCAATCCCTGGATCTTCCGCCAACTGGCGGAATTCTTCGCCACGGGCACGTACCGCGAGCCGGCTGACGCCGACCGCTACGAGTTGATTCGCACTTATTACTCGATGCTCGTCGCCGAGGAAATTCCCGGTGCCCTCGGCAAGATGAAGCAATTTGCAAGCTGGTTCACGCACGGCGTGCGCAACGGAACGGAATTACGACGGCAGGTGCAAAGCGCGCGCGCAACAGGCGAAGTGCTCGAGCGCGTGGACGCGTTCTTCGCCTCACTCGCCGCCAACCCGGGCAGGACGGAAGCGGCAATCGCCTCATGAAAGAACAAGGTGACCTTCATGGAGCCTTCCAGCGTAAATAAACGAAGTCAGCGCCGGGTCGCGGTGGCTATCCCCGTTCAGGTGCGAGGGCTCGACGCGGCAGGACTTGAGTACGACGATTCCACCACCGCGCTGGAAGTAAGCCGGCGCGGCCTCTCCTTTCTCACCAAACGCAATTTGGCTATCTTCGCCACTCTCACCGTCGTTATCCCCGGCCGCGGTCCGGTGCGGCCCGAAGAGGGAGCCACCGATTTCTTCACCGAAGCCACCGTAGTCCGCAGCGTCAAAGAAGACGAGGAATTCTACCGCGTAGGAGTTCGCTTCATGGGAGCCACGCTTCCCATGTATAGTGCAGAGGGCCTCTGAGGGCCTGGTCACCAAGTGGTTCATCCGTCCAGTGGATGCGAGACTTTGCACGCCCGCACAAGTTATTTGCTCATCGTTTGTCACTGCTGAGCGTTCATCGCTTCCTGTGGGTTTTCCTGCGCCGTCTGCACCGCCCGCGCCTTTTCGAATTCCTGTACGAGCTTCTTGGCGATTCCCTTCGCCGCCCGCGCGCCGTCCATGGCGGTGACTTTGCCCGTGGCCAGGACAATTCCCGTATGGGAGTCACTCACAGAATAGGTCCAATCATAGGTGAACAGGGGTCGGTTCACCGTGACCAGCAGTTCCCCGCCCTTGTAACCATTCACCACACTGAGTCCGAGAAGGCGAAATTCCATATTGTCCAGGAGTTCCTTTTGCAGGACAAAGGGGTTGAAAAACGTAGTTTTCGTGGTCACACGCAGGGTGCGGGCTTTGGCGAGAGCCGCGATCGGAGGGGTCTGGTCTTCCGGCGCGGGCTCCGCATTGGAGACAACTGCGGACGGCGAGAGGTTTTTTCCCGTGCCCAGCGCCATGTGCAAACCTTGAGTCGACAGCCCCACAACGCTCTCCACGGGAACAGCAAATTGCTGCCCCCCGGAATTCGGCGAACCCGTGATAATTCCCAGGAGTTGGCCCCGCGAATTGACCAATGCGCCGCCCAGCGCGCCGAGAGGAAGGGCAGCCATGAACTGAATAACTCGATAGCCGTGGCCTGCGCCCAATACTTCATCGGCCAGCCGCACCGGGCCCAGAACACCATCCGAAGACGACCATGCCATCGCTCCGTCGGCGTTCAGTACGTGGATTTTATCGCCCATCGCTGCTCCGTCCAGCGCGGCGCTGGAGAAGGAGGTGAGGCCACTAGCAGTAAAGTGCAGTGCCGCCACGTCGCGACGCTCATCGGATCCAATCATGTCAACTTGGTCGTAGACGTCTCCGTCCCTCAGCCGCACCTGCACTTCCTGAGCACCCTTAAGTGGGCGATAAGCCGTGAGCACAACTCCGTCTGACCGAATGATCACGCCGATGCTCACGCTCTGCACGCGACCGCCACCGTCCCCCACGAGGATGAGAGCCATAGATTGTTCAGCCTTATGGAGGATGTCCACGTTGCCCTGTCCGGTACCCGCCTGCGTAGCTTCTTGCGCGGCCCAGACCGTGCCTGTCACCAACCCCAAGCCCATTGCCAAAAACCAGAGTGTGCGCTTCATCGTATCCCTCCTGTCGTTTCGTTCTGGCCCTTGAGGAGGCAATCGGGCCACCAAACTACGAATCCCTCGGGGGCATTTCTGCAATTGCGGTAAGACGGCGCAATCAACTGGTAACACGGGGGTTAGAATGCGTTCCCACCACCGGGTTTAGCCACCTCACGAACCCCCCGCCGTGCGAAAAATCCAGGGAAGGTCGCGCTCAGACGCCAGAACCGGCATACGATGTCAGGAAAAGGTGGCGATGCCCGGACAATGAAAATCGTTGGGAAATGCGGAATCTGGGTTAGCTCCAATGCTGTTCACATAAGGGGCTTGAGGAAATTATTCATCAATTTGTTCCGGAGAGACCCCCTCACCCCATAGGCGCTAGGATAAGCACCGTCGGCAGCCAGCCCGCGTAGCGGGCGTGGTCATTTAGCCCATGGCGAGCCAGCCGTGGGATGGTGACGGCATTCCAGATTCGTCAGTCCGTCAGTTGACGGAC
>JBEKAD010000685.1:0-3255 GCA_050018435.1 Terriglobia bacterium | reverse complement strand
AAGCCGAGCTTATCACCCGCGTCGTAGCGCTTTCCCTCGAAGACCTAACCGTAAAGGGGTTCCTTCGCGAGGAGCCGCACCAAGCCATCGGTGAGCTGAATTTCTCCCCCGGCGCCAGAGACGGTGCTGGAAAGGGCCTTCCAAATCGCGGGGGTCAAGATGTAACGTCCGATTACCGCCAGGTTCGAAGGCGCTGCCGAGGGGGACGGCTTTTCGACCATATCCTCGATCCGGTAAAGCCGCCCCGGGCACTCTCGATCCGGCACCAAACGCCCGCGAATGATCCCGTAGCTCGAAACTGACTTTCGTGGAACCCGCTGAATCGCAATGACGCTGTGCCCAACGCGCTCATAAACACTGAGCATCTGCTTCAAGCAGGGAATCTCATTCACAATGATGTCGTCTGAGAGCAGCACCGCAAAAGGTTCATCCTCCACCACGTTGCGCGCGGTCAGGATAGCATCACCTAATCCTCTGGGGATTTGCTGCCGCACATAGGCAAAGCGCAGCATGCCGGAAATCTTTCGGAGTTGGCGGCGAAGCTTTTCCTTCCCTCTCCCGGCCAGCTCCTGCTCCAGCTCGGCAGAGACATCGAAGTGGTTTTCGATGGCCTGCTTACCGCGCCCCGTAACGAACACCACCATGGGGATGCCGGATGCAGCCACTTCCTCAACCGCATACTGCACCAGCGGCTTGTCAACGATCGGCAACATTTCCTTGGGCTGGGCTTTGGTAGCCGGCAGAAAACGCGTGCCGAGCCCTGCTACGGGTAACACCGCCTTGCGGATACGCATGTTTCCTCTCACAAGAATCATGACCCTCCCGCTTCTTGGATCTCAGCTTCAGCCATTGCGGATGATGTGTAACAGAGTGCGATCCAATTGCTCCCGTTCGCTCTGGCTGAGACCGGCAAAGATCTTGCCGCCGGCCGGTACGGCGATCTTTTGCGCGGCGTAAAGACGTTGCCGGCCCTCCCGCGTGATTTGCGCGGTGTGCGCCAGGCGGTTGCGCGGGATCGGATGTCGTTGAGCTAAACCCAAGCGTTCCAATTGATTCACGATGCCGACGATCACGGACCTATCGATGTCGAGACATCTAGCCATTTGAGTCTGGGTCAATGCTTCACAGGCAGCGAGCGCTGATAGGACTTCGAAATGGGGAGTGTCAATTTGCAAGGTGCGAAGCGCCTCATTGAACGTTCGATTGGTCCATTGGTGAGCCCGCTGCAACAAGAATGCGGTCCGCTGGTCCGGAGCTGCCGCCGAGGAGATGTACGGGAACTCGTTCAATCGCTTATGCATATCCAGAAGATACCTTCTAGCCAGATAGTCGGTCAACAGATTATATGCATCCAGATCTCGAGAGCGAATTTCGTCGGCCAGCCCGGCATTGATGATGGCCGATTGACAATCGGCAATCGACAATCGACAATCGGCAATGTCATGCTGGTACTGGGAATTGAATCGAGTTGCGATGAAACGGCGGCGGCGGTGGTGGCCGACGGCGAGAGCATTCGCTCGAGCGTGGTGGCCTCCCAGGTCCTGACGCATGAAAAATACGGAGGGGTGGTTCCGGAACTCGCTTCGCGGGAGCACTTGCGCAAAATCGAGCCGGTCGTGGACGAGGCCTGCCGGCAAGCTGAGGTGACCCTGCGCGATGTGGACGCGATCGCCGTCACCGAGGGGCCAGGCTTAATCGGCTCGCTCCTGGTGGGGCTGGTTTACGGCAAAGCTTTGGCGCTCGCCCTGCACAAACCCCTGGTGGGCGTGAATCACCTGGAAGGCCACATCCACGCCGTGCTGCTTGAAAACAAAATGGACCGCGCCGCGGGCAAGCCCGTCCCGGAAGCGCGGCTCCCCGCCGTCACGCTGGTGGTTTCCGGGGGCCATACCTCCTTGTTTCACGTCGCGTTTGGTTCACCAAACGCCCACCCCATCTCCCCGCGCTTCGAATACACCCAGCTTGGCCACACGCGCGACGACGCCGCGGGAGAAGCTTTCGACAAGGTCGCGAAGCTGCTTGCCCTGGGATATCCCGGCGGGCCAGTGATTGATAACCTCTCCCGCTTCCGAGATATCCACGCGGTGGATTTTGGCCACATCAAAATGAAAGGGAATCCGCGGGATTTCAGTTTTTCCGGACTTAAGACCGCCGTGCTCTACCGCGTGCGAGGCACGGAACTTTCCCGCGAGGCCGAAGAGCGTCGGGCTTGGCGCAAGACGGTGCAAAACACCACCCTTGACGACCTTCGCGGCCATTGTTCGCAAGCGACGATGGACCTCATCACGAGCTTCCAACATGCCGTGGTGCAGGACTTGGTGGAGCGCACGCTGGCCGCTGCCGAGGACTCCCGCGTCGACAACATCTTCGTCTCCGGGGGTGTAGCGTGCAATTCGCTGCTTCGCCAACGTTTCACTGATAAGTGCAAGGGATTTCAAGTCTTCTTCCCTTCCCCCGCACTCTCCACTGACAATGCGGCCATGATTGCCGCTGCCGGTTACTACAAACTCCTCGCGGGAGAGCGCGCCGGCATCTCCCTTACCGCGCACGCGTCGTTCCCGCTGGGCGCGAGGAGCCCAAATCTATGCGTATCGGAGTAGATACAGGCGGCACGTTTACGGACTGCGTGGTCTTGGCCGGCGGGCAGGTGAAAATCCTAAAGGTCTTCTCCACTCCCGCGGATGCCAGCAACGCCATCGTTGAAGGAGTCCTGCAACTGGCGGGGGATGAAATCCCTGCTGGCAGCCGCAGGAACATGGATCAGGAGCCGCGGGGGAAGAACGCGGAACCTTCGGTGCTGGAAGTTATTCACGGAACTACGGTCGGCACCAACAGCCTGCTGGAGCGGCGTGGTGCGCGTGTGGCGCTGATCACTACAGCGGGCTTTGAAGACCTCCTGGAAATTGGCCGGCAGGCCCGCCCGCGCCTCTATGATCTGAACGTAGAGCGTGAGCCGGCGCTCGTGCCGCGCGCCTGCCGCTTCGGCGTCAAAGAAAGAATAGCCGCCGACGGCAAGATCCTGCTGCCGGTCTCGGACGCGGAAATTCGCCGCTTGCTGCGCCGGGTGAAAAACTCCGGGGCGGATTCGCTCGCGCTTTGCTTTCTGTTTGCATTCGCCAACCCCGCTCACGAGCGGCGGGTGTCCGCAGCGCTGAAAGGCTTGGGCGTTCCGCTCTCCATCTCGCACAAAATCCTGCCGGAGTTCCGTGAGTTCGAACGTCTTTCCACCGTGGTCATCAACGCCTATCTTGCCCC
>JBEKAD010000684.1:0-3267 GCA_050018435.1 Terriglobia bacterium | reverse complement strand
GCAGAGCTTTGCTCTGCGCAATCCACACCCTCACGGCATCACCCTACTTCGCCACCGCTGCAGAGCTTTGCTCTGCGCAATCCACACCCTCACGGCATCACCCTACTTCGCCACCGCTGCAGAGCTTTGCTCTGCGCAATCCACACCCTCACGGCATCATCCTACTTCGCCGCCGCTCTGGCCTTGACAATAATCCGCACGGGGCCGAGCAAGCCCGACTCCATCAGTGGATCGTCCTTGGTCCAATGCTTCCAAACGCTAAAAGCAATGCGGCCGGTGGGTCTGGGCTTGTTATCCAGCAGCCATTGCGGATAACGCGCCAACACCTCGCTGCCAGATTGCGGCCTCCATTCGCAATCGTCGGTCAATTGCTCGTCGCCGATCAGCCGGTTGATCCAGAGGTTGACGACGCTGACCTCCAGATCATTCGCGCCTGCGCGCAGAACATCCGTGATATCAGCACAGAAGGGCGGCTTCCACAAAATGCCGAGGTCGCGACCGTTCAACTTCACTTGCGCGATCACTGCGACGCGGCCCAAATCCAGGCAGAGCGCCCGGTCAGGGGCCAGCATCGTCTTGAGTATTTCGAACTTGCGGTGATAGGTCGCGGTCCCGGAGAAGTACTTCACGCCCGGATTGGCGTGCTCGCTCCAGGAAATGAGGTGCGGCAGGTTCACGTGCTCCGGCGCGCCCCAGCCTTTGGGGAAGGTCAAATCCCACGGTCCCTCGATGGCGAGAGGGCTGGGCAAGGGGGGAATCTGCGCCTTGAGCGCACGTCCAGCGGCGGTCTTCAGCAAATAGATTCCGGGCTGCGCCGCCTCGAGGGAGTATTGGCCTGCCTTGTCGGTGTGAACCGCGCAGAATCCGTGTTGGATTTGGATTTCGGGAACCGGCTTGGGGGCGAGCCCCGATATCTCCACACCGTCGCGTCGGAGCGAGATGACGCGGCCCGGATCTGGTGCAGCCTCCGCGCGGAAGACTACGAACACCGATCCGTAGGGGTCCAAGCTGAGCGGGATCTGCGTGCCGTTTCGTACCTCATCGTAAACTACCGCGGGTTCGGTTCGGCCCGTGTCCGGCCACCAGAACTCCGGCCGTCTTCCCTTGGGACGGAAGGTGCAAAGAAATCGGCGCGCTTCCGGGACGCCACTCGCGACAAAGTAGACCTCATCACCCTCCACGCTGCGGTGGATGTACCGAATCTCGTCGCCCACCACCGTCTGGTGGCAAGAGAAGTCCGGAGGTGTGTCCAGCCCGCGCAGCACATCCCCGACGGGCCGGCCCCACACGACTTTGCCCTTGCCATACTTGTTATCGGTGATGTCAACGCCATCGCATTCGCCCCAGAGTTCCGCAGCGAGTCGCTGAATTTCGCCATCACAGTGCGGATAATCAGCCAGGCTGGGTGAACTGGTGGGCCGCGGCCCCACCACGGTCAAACCGGCCGCCACCAAGTCCTTGATCTTTGCCAACACCGCCGGCCGCATCGTCCGCGCGCGGGGCAAAACCAGGAGGCGATAGCTCATCCCACTCGCCAGCACCAAGCGGCCGTCGCGTACGGAAGCCTGTTGCAAGGCTTCCGCCGGCAAGTCGTCAAAGTCGTATCCCGCCGGGAGTGCCGGGTCCATCTCCGCGCGCTTGGGAAAGGAATTCGGCGCGTTCTCGCTGCCCAGACAGGCAATGTCCGCCACAAAGAGCCCGCTCTGAAGCAGGGCTTGGCAGCGCGCCAGATAAGCCAACCACGCCCGGGATTGTTCCCACCAGGTGTTGGTTCTTTCGTAATGGATTCCGTACGGCCCCATGGTCATGCCGGGTGGGTGGTTCAACCACGGCTGCGCGGAGTAACGGTGAAAGACAAATCTGTTGATGCCCTCGGTGAACGATAGGTCGCCGAGCGGCTTCAGCCGGTAGGGATGATTCTGCCACTTGCCGTTTTCCGGCGAGGCGGTGAAGGATTCCGCCGCGATGACCGGGTGGCCGTAGACGTGTCCGGACGACGCCATTTCCTTATTCCACGTGGCGGGTCCCTGACCCGTCCAGAATTCGCTCATGGGCACATCCGCGCGCCCCCCGTAAGGAACCTCATCCAGCGGGCCGCCACCGTACGCCTCTATCGACAAGGTCAGCCCGTGCTGATGGCAGATTTCCTGCATGTGTCCGGCGTAATTCTCGATCAGCAGATCGCCCACAACCCGCCGCAGGTCCCACAGGAAGCGCTCGGAAACATCGCGACTGTCTACCACTCGCCCGGTGAGAACGGGAAAGTATGTGAACAGGTCGTAACCACACCGCTTCTGGAATTCCTCGCGGAATCCCGGCGTCCAATTCTGTGAGCCCACTTCCCAACTGTCGATGTGCGTCATCGTCAGGGTCTTTCCACCCACGGCGGCTTGGTCCGCCAGCAGCTTGCCCATCAATCCATCGAACTGAACTTCAATGGCTTTCTTACTCAGCTTGTCGCACTCCAGACCCATGCTCTCGAGGGGAGCCGGATGGTTGTTTTTCCCCGTGGAGGTGTGCCCGTAGCGAACGACTGTCCACTTTCCTTCCGGCACATCCCAAGTGAAATTCCCCTGCGCATCCATCTTCGCGCTCAGGTCGATCACCTGGTCGCGGAGCAGCGTCGCCTGCGGAGAAATCGGCGGCTCGCCGGGGTAACCGTCATGGCGCGAGTAGGATGCCTTGCCGGGAATATCTTCAATGCGCCAGTCCGCGTGCAATTCCACGACGCCGAGCGGAAATCCGTCCTGATACTGCGAGTAAAAGGCCGGGCCCTGAGCCGGCACGACAATCCGAAAATATTTGGCGGACACCTTCTCGAAATTCACCGAACTCACCGGCCACCACACCGTCACCGGGCGGACGGTCCGATAATGCTCGCCATCGTCGGAAACCTCGAGCACCGTATCGAGATGGGCGCCTCGCGAATCGAGCGAGGCTGTCAGGCCCTGCGCGGTGAAGGGCTCGGGGAATTCAATATTCAGGTATTGCGGCTTGCCCTTGGGGGCCAGAGGAATCGGCACCACCGTGCCGGGGTTGCCGTCGAGCAGCTTAGCGAAATCAAAGGGTTTGCGATCGATGCCATAAGTCAGGGTCGGCGAGCATTCCGCCATCCGCACACTTCCCGCCGGGCAAGGAAATGCCAGAACGGCAATGTCCTGATAGAAGCCTTCGACCGTCTTGGGGTGGGGAAGTGTCCCCGTGAACTTCTTGGGGCCCTGGAGTGTCGTTTCGCTATACACGACCACCTGCATCGAGAGCTCGGGG
>JBEKAD010000683.1:0-3275 GCA_050018435.1 Terriglobia bacterium | reverse complement strand
GGCGCCAACAAGAACTCCATCAAGATCATCGGTGAAGATACGGACAACTACGCGCAGGGTTACTTTGTATACGACTCCAAGAAATCCGGTTCGGTTACGATTTCCCATCTGCGCTTTGGGCCCAAGCCGATTCACTCGACCTACCTTATTTCCAAGGCGAATTTCGTGGCCTGCCACCAGTTCTCCTTCCTGGAGCGGCTCGATGTGCTCAAGGTGGCGGAACCTGGCGCCACCTTCCTGCTGAACAGCCCCTACGGCGCGGAAGAAGTCTGGGACATGATGCCACGCACCACGCAGCGTGAGATCATCGAGAAGAAGTTGCGCGTCTTCGTGATCGACGCGGTCAAAGTGGCGAAAGACGCCGGCATGGGCGGCCGCATCAACACCGTGATGCAGACTTGCTTCTTCGCCATCAGCGGCGTGTTGCCGCGCGAGGAAGCCATTGCCGCCATCAAACACGCCATTGAGAAGACTTACGGACGGCGTGGCGAATCGGTGGTGAAGAAAAACTTTGCCGCCGTGGACGCATCTCTCGATCACCTGCACGAGGTGAAAATTCCCGCCGAGGTGAGCAGCACCTTCGACCTTCGCCCGCCGGTGCCGTCCCAGGCGCCCGCGTTCGTGCGCGACGTTCTGGCCAAGATCATCGAGGGCGACGGCGACTCCCTGCCGGTCAGCGCGCTGCCCATCGACGGAACCTTCCCCACCGCCACGGCCCAGTGGGAAAAGCGCAACATCGCGCTGGAAATCCCCGTCTGGGATGAGAATCTCTGCATCCAGTGCGGCAAGTGCGTGATGGTATGCCCCCACGCCGTGATTCGGGCCAAGATCTACGACCCGGCGCTGCTGGAAAAAGCTCCCGCCACCTTCAAGTCCACCGCCGCGCGCTGGAAGGAATTCAAGGAACTTAAATACACGCTGCAAGTGGCCCCGGAAGACTGCACCGGTTGCGCCCTGTGCGTGGAAATCTGCCCGGCCAAGTCCAAGAGTGAAGCCAAGCACAAGGCCATCAACATGGCGGACCAGATACCGTTGCGCGAGGCGGAGCGCAAGAACTGGGATTTCTTCCTGGAAATTCCGGAAGCCGACCGCCGCACGCTCAGTCTGGGACAGGTGAAGGACGTCCAGTTACTGCAACCCCTGTTCGAATTCTCCGGTGCCTGCGCGGGTTGCGGCGAAACCCCTTACATCAAACTGATGACCCAGTTGTTCGGCGACCGCGCGTTGATTGGCAACGCCACGGGCTGCTCGTCGATTTACGGCGGCAACCTGCCCACCACTCCGTACGCCATCAACCTCGATGGCCGCGGCCCCGCGTGGTCGAACTCGTTGTTTGAAGACAACGCGGAATTCGCGCTGGGCATGCGCCTGGCGGTCGACCAGCAAATGCAGTACGCGCGGGAACTCGTCAAGCGGCTCGCGGCGAGCCTGGGCGACGAACTCGTGCAAGCCCTGCTCAACGCCGATCAATCCACCGAAGCCGGCATTCGGGAGCAGCGGGAGCGTGTTCACGCCCTTAAGGCCAAGCTGGCGGGAATGTCGACGCTCGAAGCGCGTGACCTCACAAACGTGGCCGACACACTGGTCAAGAAGAGCGTTTGGGCCTTCGGCGGCGACGGCTGGGCTTACGACATCGGGTACGGCGGGCTTGACCACGTGCTGGCCAGCGGCCGCAACGTGAACATCCTGGTCCTCGATACCGAGGTTTACTCCAACACCGGCGGGCAGATGTCGAAAGCTACCCCGCGTGGCGCCGTGGCCAAGTTCGCCGCGGGTGGAAAGCCGCGGCCCAAGAAAGACCTGGGCATGATGGCCGTCAGCTACGGCAACGTCTATGTGGCCCAGGTGGCCATGGGTTCAAGCGATATGCAAACCCTGAAAGCGTTCCTGGAAGCCGACGCCTACAACGGGCCGTCCATCATCATCGCTTACAGCCACTGCATCGCCCACGGCTACGACCTGGTGCACGGATGCGATCAGCAGAAAGCCGCGGTACAGTCCGGCTACTGGCCGCTGTACCGCTACAACCCCGATCTGGTAAAGCTGGGCAAGAATCCCATGCAGTTGGATTCGCGGGCGCCCTCCTTGCCGCTCGAAAAATACATTTACAACGAAACTCGCTACACCATGCTGGCGCATAGCGATCCGGAAGCCGCCAAGCAATTGCTGAAACTCGCGGAGGAAGACGTCCACAACCGCTGGAGGCTCTACCAGAACCTGGCCGCCATGCCGGTGAACGGGCAAAAATAGTCCGAGGTCCGGGGTCCGAAGTCCGAAGTCAGTACAAACATGGATGGCGCTCGGAGTGACGATGAAATGCATTGAAGAGATTCAGGCATGGCAGAAGGCTAGAGAATTAGTACGTGAGATTTACAAAACCTGTCAGGACGGAAGGCTGAAGAGGGACTTCGGACTTCGGGATCAAATCTGTCGTGCCTCAGTCTCCTCGATGAGTAACATCGCGGAGGGATTTGCGCGGAAAAACGATCGCGAATTTGCGCACTTTCTGGATATAGCCAAAGGGTCCGGCACAGAAGTGCAATCGCTGCTTTATGTTGCCCTTGACGTGGGCTACGTGACCCAAGACGACTTTGACCGACTCTACAAGCTGGCCGCGGAGGCGGTAGCGCTGATCAGTGGCCTGATCTTATACCTTCGGCGGGGTTTGCGGACATGATGCCGAGACTGCGCAAGTCAGACCTCGGACTTCGGACCCCGGACCTCGGACTGATTTTAGGAGAAAATAAATGATCGACCTGACCACAAAATACCTGGGCTTTACCCTGAAAAACCCTCTCGTCGTTTCCGCTTCGCCGCTTTCGGAAGACCTTGGCAATATCCGGCGCATGGAGGACTCCGGAGCCTCCGCGGTCGTGCTCCCCTCTCTGTTCGAGGAGCAGATCCACGTGGAAAGCAACACGCTGGATCGCTTCCTGTGGCAGGGAACGGATAGCTTTGCGGAATCGTTGACCTACATCCCCGACATGACGGGTTACAACCTGGGCCCCGACGGCTATCTCGAGCACCTGCGTCGCGCCAAACAAGCCGTGAGTGTTCCCATCATCGGCAGCCTGAACGGCGTTTCCACGGGCGGCTGGGTGGGGTACGCAAAGAAGATTGAGGAAGCCGGCGCCGATGCCTTGGAGCTGAATATCTACTTCATTCCCACCGACGCCGAGATGAGCGGCGGCCAAGTGGAACAAATGTACGTTGACTTGGTCTCGCAGGTGAAAGCCAGCATCCGCATTCCCGTGGCCATAAAAATCGGCGCCTAC
>JBEKAD010000682.1:0-3281 GCA_050018435.1 Terriglobia bacterium | reverse complement strand
AATGGATACAATGGAGCAAACTCGAACCCTCAAGGGCGGGAGAAAGGTCGCAATTCCAATCCCTATGGCCCAAGATTCCTCTCCCGTGGGAAGCTCAGTCGCCTGTCCTTCCTGCGGCCACATTCAGCATCGAACCCACTCGGAGTGCAGCCTCTGCGGCTTCGCTCTTAACGCCCCGGGCATGATCTACCAGCGGCAGGCTGACGGCACTTGGACCATCCTCAAGGACATTGACCTCTCATCGCTTGCGCCGCGGCCCATAAGACTTCCCCGGCAACACTTCTCGCGCCAGGGCATGGGGTTGATTGCCTTGCTGATTCTGTTCCTCGCCATCTCCTCGATCTGGGCGTGGCGCGAGCGCCGGAGCGGCGCAACGGCGGAGGCTTTGGAAATTGCGCAGTACATTTCCCACCCGGTGGGCACGATCGTACCTCAGTTTCAATTGCAGATCCAACGTAGTGATGCGGGATACTTGCGGGTAACCGGCCTCTGCAACCTGCCTACGGCAACGCAGTTGGAAGTTCGCGTCTTTGCCGATGACACCGTGGTCGCCATCGATTACCCGGTCACCGTTTCCGATGGGCGCTTCGAAACTCGCCCGCTGCTCAACCAAGGCCGCCCCTTCACGCCGGGTGCTTTCCGGATTCGGGTCAAGGCCGACTTTGCCGGCCGTTGGCAGCCCCCACCCGTTCTTCTGGTGGTCGGAGGCCTGGGGCAGAGGCTGCAAGGATCGCTCGTGCAGAAGCAAGAGGACGCGACGGGTGCGACCCTCACCTACACTGAAACTTTCACGGTAGATTGATAACTGGAAAACGATGGGTGCTGCCGCGCGGGAGATGGGCAGTGCGTACCAAGCGACCTTTACGATAACGTCTCGAGAGATCAAGGACCTTCTTACTGGAGTGTCCCCGAAGACTTCCAGGGTTTGCCGAGTTGGCCCTTCCCCCATGTCACCTTGGCAGGAAGCTGCTGCTCCGGGAGAAGAACGGGAGAAGTGCAATGTGGGCACACCTGCCAGGCCGGATCCACCGTCTGGCCGCAGGAGGCGCAAACCAGCTTCGATTTGGTTTCGCAGTGCTGACATTTTTTGGTCGAATGGGAGACCGGTTTCCCACATTGGGGGCAGGAAGTCTGACCTTCATCCACCCATTGAATGACGCGCATGACTTCCTCGGGCGTCGTCTTGCCCTGCCGGATTTGGTTGCGGGCTGCCTCCACCAACGGGACCATGCCGCTTTGTACTGCCGCCTTGCGGATGACCGGATCGGGAGAACGCTCGTTGATGGCTTCACGTACCGCGGGAGTCATCCGCAGCAATTCGTAGATACCTATCCTCCCTCTGAATCCCGTAGTGTGGCAGGCCGAGCATCCTTTTCCGTGGCTGAAGCTGAATTCGGGATCGTCCCAACCCAACCGCTCCAGGACCCGGGGGTTCGGGTTGTAACTCTCCCGGCAACCGTCGCAGGTTACGCGCACCAGCCGTTGAGCGACCACCAGGGTTATGGAAGAAGTAATCAGAAAGGGATCGATTCCGAGGTCCAACAACCGCAGGACCGTCGCCACCGAGTTGTTGGTATGCAGCGTCGTCAAGACCAGGTGGCCGGTCATGGCCGCATGGAAGGCGATCTCCGCGGTTTCGTGGTCGCGAACCTCCCCCACCAGGATCGTGTCCGGGTCCTGGCGCAGGATCGAGCGCAAACATGCCGCAAACGTGAGCCCGGCTTTGGGGTTAATCTGCACTTGGCTCGCGCCCTGCAATTGATACTCGATGGGATCCTCAACCGTCACGATGTTGACTTCGCTGGAGCGCTTGTAATTGAGGAGCGAATACAGGGTGGTGGTTTTACCGCTTCCCGTCGGGCCGGTGACAATGATCATGCCCTGTGGCTGCTTTACTGCCTCCAGGACGGCCGCTAATTCCTCGGGAGGAACTCCCAACTGGTTAGGCGGGGGAATCCCCTCCGCGGACCCCAGGACGCGCATCACGATCTTTTCACCAAACTGGGTGGGCAACGTCGAAATCCGTAAATCTGTGATCCGGTTGCGGGAGCGCACCTTGAAGCGTCCATCCTGCGGAACACGCTTTTCCGCGATGTCGAGCTTGCTCAGTACCTTCAAGCGCGTGCTCAATCCGGATTGCAGCCAGGCGGGAGTTTGCAGAAAGTCCCTGAGCACCCCGTCCACTCGCAGGCGAATGTGAATTTCGTGCTCGGCGGGTTCAATGTGGATGTCGCTCGCATGCTCACGCAGGGCTTCCGCCATGATCATGTTTACGAGCTTAATGATGGGCGGGATTTTCGAGTTCTTCATCGAGGCCGCTTCGTCCAGGTCGAGGTCGTCATACGAGGGCATGATCTGAACTTCGGGCAGATCTGCGGCCTTATCGATAACGTCGAGAGCCTGCGCTCGGGAATAATGCTTTTCCACCGCTTCCAGAACCTGGGACCGCAACCCCACCAGAGGTCGAACCTTACTCCCGGTAAAGAATTCGATGGCCTGCACCGAGGTGAGGTTCGAAGGGTCAACGAAGGCCACTTCCAGTTGGCGCCCGTTCACCCCCACGGGGATACAGTCGTGCTGGCGGGCCAGGCTCTCCGTAATCCGATGCGCCGCTTCCTCGTCGATGGCGAGGGGGCCCACCCCCGCCAAGGGAACGTGCAAGCGCTGCGAAAGCGAATCCGCTAACCAGGTCTCCGTAATCTTGTTTTCAGCCAGCAGTATCTTCCACAACGGCTCACCCTGAGTTCGGGCGAGCTCGGAATACTGCTTCACTTCCTCAACCGTGAGTATTCCGGATTTGATTAATGCACTTCGAATGGAAAGTACCCCCTTGTGAGCGTTTAACCTGGCTCACCAAGGCTTTGCCCTAAACAATCGTTATGCGGGTTTCCGCTTTTGAAGGGTCCCCGTGCCCATTGCGACTCCCTTCGCCTAAGTAGTCGATATTCACCCTAATGTACGGGCGACAGTATGTAAATATTACGAAGGTACCAGTACTTAGGATTGTGTCGGAAATAACAGTCTCTCCACGAAGAACCCATAACTTAGCGACACTTGTGTCTCGCTAAGTTGTTGATTCTACGTACAACGAAATCTATCTCCGACAGACTCCTGGCACAAGGTATTCGGCACTCGGGATTATATCAGAGAAAATGACGCCATAGAATGTTTTGCGGTTTATAAATGACCGCACCCCAACATTTCGAGCCTGAAATCGCCCAAGCGCCGTCTCCGTTTGAGAGTAACCGGCGCCCTCTGACGGTCGATTTGATAAAAACGTG
>JBEKAD010000681.1:0-3295 GCA_050018435.1 Terriglobia bacterium | reverse complement strand
GCCCGCCTCAACTCCCGCTCACTCATCCCTGTCCTCTTCACCTTGGCCTCCTTTGGAGGCCTTCAGTTTAGGGGACATTTCTATCCGGGCCAGATGGGGACATTATCATCGGGGTACAACAGGGCCGCGGTTTGCCCAGCTCGAAACGCTTCGGTTTATTCCCCGGAATGATGCGGAGGGTTCGCCCCTGATTCGTTAACGGCATGAGCTTTTCCTTGCCGATAGGGGACGAGCCGCGGACCTACAGGACAGGCCCGCGCTACTCCTACCGCAATGACCCTCGGATTGCCCCTGGGTGGCACCCGCCATTTGGAGTTTTGGCGGGAGTCGCCTACAATGGGTTGCTTCCGGGTGTTCCATGATCGCCTTACTAAAAGCCTCATTGATTATCGGTCTGGTGGCGCTTAACGCCTTTTTCGTCGCCACGGAATACGCCCTGCTGAGTGTACGGCGCACCCGTCTGGAGCAGCTTTCCAATGAAGGCAATTCCCGGGCGAATCTGGTGCTCACGTTGCTTTCCGATATAGTGGCGCTGTTCGCGGGGACGCAACTGGGCATTACCGTCATCAGCCTGCTGATGGGTTGGATGGGCGAAGCCATCATGGCCGACGCCATCGAACATTCGCTGGAAGGGTATCTCGGCCGCGTGGCGCGCGCTGCCGTGGCTCACTCGATTTCCGTCGGCATCGCCTTTCTGCTCATCACCATGCTGCTGATGGTGTTGGGCGAGCTCGTCCCCAAAGCCATGGCCTACGATAACGCGGAAAGATTCGCGTTGGGCGTGGCGCGGCCCATGTTTCTTTTCCTCAAGCTGAGCCGCTACCCCGTCCGCCTGCTGGACACCCTGGCCAACGGGGTGCTTCGCTCGCTGCACCGCCATCCGGGTCGAAGTCACGGCCCGTTGCCCACGGCCGAAGAAGTGAAACTGATTGTGTCGGGGATTCGCAAGCGCGGTCTGCTCGACGAAGAACAAGAGGAAATGATTCACAGCGTCTTCGATCTGGACCGCGTCCGCGTGCGCGAAATCATGGTGCCCTGGAATCGCATCACCTGTCTGCCGGTCACGACCGATCTGCGGACGCTGCTGGACCGCGTGGTAAAGGACCAACACTCCCGCATTCCCATTTACGATGGCCCGCCTGACCAAATCGTCGGCGTCCTGTACACCAAGGATCTGCTGGCGGTGATGGCGGAAAGGGCGCGCGCCGCAACTCTGGCGGACGCAGGCTTTGACCTGCGCACCATCCTTCACCAGCCGATGATTGTTCCCGAATCGATGTCGTTAACCCAGATGCTGAAGGAGGCCCGCCGGCGGCATTCGCAAATGGCGCTGGTGGTGGACGAGTTCGGAACCTTTGTGGGCTTGGTGACCATCGAAGACGTGCTGGAACAGATCGTGGGCGAGATTCAGGATGAGTACGACCGCGAAGAAGCCGCCATCCGCAAGGAGGGGGAAAACGTTCTGGTGGTGGACGCCTCGATGAGCCTGCGCGATCTGGCCAGCGAGCGCGATATCGTCCTGCCCCGCGGGGCGGGGTACGAAACGCTGGCAGGGTTTGTGCTGGCGCGGCTGGGATTCATTCCGCTAGGCGGGGAGAGTTTCATTTTCGAATCCCGCCGCTACACCGTCCTGGAAGTGGAAGGCCGCCGGGTGTCGAAGATTCGCATTGAGACACTACCGCTGGAAGCCAAGGAGTCAGGAGCCAGAAGTCAGGAGTCAGGAGATAGACGCCCCTATTCTGGCTCCTGACTTCTGGCTCCTGACTCCTGGCTCCCCAACATCACACCCACTTCCGCGCCCCGATTCACATTCAGGACTTTCGCGGCCGAACTCCGGTTGGTGCAAATTTCGATATAGCCGGAACTGCCCACGATCGCGAACAGCTCTGACGGCTTGCCCATCGAATACGCCAAATTCAGGCGAGTAATCTCCTGCTGGTTGATGATGATCTTGAAGGGCGGCGGGTTCTCGGCGAACAGTTGGGGAAGGTCCTCCGGCCGGAGATTGGTGAGGATGTTCCCAAACTTGTCAACTTTCAGGACCACGCCTTTAATGAAGTTGTCACCCACCCGCTTGGGTCGGGGCGAGGAGAACTTGGCGTAATCGCTGATGGGCTCGCCGAACTTATCGACTTCCACCCATTTGCTCAGCCAACCGACGACCGGAGCAAAGATGTCGCGTCCCTGGAACGTGCCGCTGACCGGATTGAGGAAGTAATGGTCAGAGGTGATGTGGCGAACCTCCACGTTCTCTTCCCGCTCGTAGATCAACGAAAGTACACCGTTATCGGGCGCAACGAATTTGTATTCCATGCTGCGTGCCAGCAGGGGGCGACGCGCTGTTCCCACTCCCGGGTCAACAACCACCAGGTGAATGGTATCGGAAGGAAAAAAGCGATAGCTTTGGGCCAGCGTGAAGGCGGCATCGAAAATATCGTAGGAGGCAACTTTGTGGGTGATGTCCACGATTTCGACGTCAGGGTTAATGTTGTAGATGACGCCTGTCATCGTACCGACAAAGTGGTCACCGGTATCAAAATCCGTGATCAAGGTAATAATGGGCCTGCGAGCCAAGGTCTTCTCCTGTTCTTTGCACCAGCCAAAGCGAGCTTAAGGCCAAGTTACGGAAACCCGCGGGTGTTGTCAAGGACACTCGCGAACACGAAACTCGAAAATCGAAACCCGCAATTCGGTGCGATTTTCGACTTTCGATTTTCGAGTTTCGTCCATTCGCTCGCGCAGTTTCGTCCTTTCTCGCGCCGGGTCATTTGTTGAAGATGGCGCGGAACTGCTCCAGGTTGAGCGGCGGCGTTTGCGCCGTACTGAGATTTTCGGTGACGTGCTCGCGCCGGCTCATTCCCACCAGCGCGGAAGTGATGCCGGGCGTGGAGCGCACAAACTGGATGGCCCTTTGCGCGTCCTTTTCGAGGCCGGGGAACCACGCGTGGGTTTCCTCGGGCAGGCTCTCCGTCAATCTCTGCTGAAGCAGGCTGGCGCTGGCGAAAACCAACATGCCGTGGGCGCGCGCCACTTGCAAAACCGGGACGGCCTTGCCGTCAAAGCGTTGCGTTCGGGCAGACCGGGCTTGCTGCATGGCGAGGTTGTAAGGCAGTTGGATGGCGCGGAAATGATGGTCTTTGCCACCCACTTCCTCCGCCAGGCGCAAAAGGTTCGGGAGCGAAAGCGCCTCGTCCGAGTCGTGCCTTACGCGGTAGCCATTCCAGGTTGCTGTGCCGTACATGCGGATCCTGCCTTCGCCCACGGCTTTTTCCAGAGCGGCAAAGGCCGCGCGCAT
>JBEKAD010000680.1:0-3298 GCA_050018435.1 Terriglobia bacterium | reverse complement strand
TGGAGAGGCGCGCGTCCTGTACACGTTGTCGTGGCGCACAACATGAGCGACAATGAATTCATCGTGGTAACGGTCTATGAACCGGACGCCGAGCTTTGGGAACACGATTTCAGGAGGAGAACGACATGAAGTGCATCATCTGTAAAGTAGGGGAGACCCGTCCCGGCCGCACCGCCATCACCCTCGAGCGGGATACCACGACACTCGTCTTCAAGGCTGTGCCGGCAGAAGTGTGCGCCAATTGCGGCGAAGCCTACGTTGCAGAAGAAATCAGCCGCCAAATCCTCGCCGCCGCCGATCTCGCCGCCCGCTCCGGTGTTCAGGTTGATGTCCGGGATTTTGTCGGGGCGGTGACGTAAAGAAGCCCGGCCCCACTACCGGGTGATACGGTGCACGCCGCGGCGACGGGTTTAATCGAGGCCAAGCTTAATATCAGCAAGTCGCGCGGACCTTCTGCTTCCTTCCATGGTTCGACCGACATGTCGTGCCGAAAAGCCGCTTGCAGGGGGTAGCGTTAAGGCCTAGCCATGATTCGGACCTGTGCGGGCGGGCTGGCGCAGAACGCAGGTCTGTGATGCAGTGTGCTGTATTAGCGCTGGTCATGCCCACCCACAAATGGCATTTTGCGCGCGGACGGCTCAACTCCTGACCAGCAGCACCTGTCCCCGCGCCAAGCTTTTTGAGAGTGATCGGCTCCGCCCGATTTCAGTGTTGCCTGTGGGCCGCAGAGGTGCGCTCTGCGCCAGCCCGCGCGAGATTGCCGACGCGGCACGCAAAATTACGTGCGCCATAGACTACGCTACTCGCTTCGCTTCAGTTCCCAATACCGGTCCGCGGCGATCTTGAATCCGGACTCGGCCAGCCTGTAGCGGGCGAAGAAACTTTGGATCTCACCCCTGAGCCTCTCGCCATTCACCCCGGCGAACTCCGCGCGCGCATACTCGGCAAAGGGGTCGGCCGTCCGTTCGAGATCCTGGTAGGTCTCGCTCCAGAAGACATGGTCAGCGACGAAGACCCGGCCGCCGGCTGCGAACGCTGTCTGGATATCGCGGTCGAGCTTTTGCTGCCATGGCTCCCGCGAACCCGCCATGACGTATTCATCGAGCAAGGCCAGGGCGGGATCGTTCGGCCAATCGTCCAGGCACGCGAGCAGGAGGTCGTAGTCGATATTGGCGTACCAATCTCTTCCCGCCACGATAAAAACGTCATTCGGCCCCAACTGCGCGCGAATCTGTTCCAGCAGCGGGGGCGGGAAGTTGACGCGGTAGGCCTGATCCTGCCGGTGGTTCGCATAGAGGTTCCAGCCCGAAACCGCCACCAGCACGCCCGCCACCCACAGGGCGGATGGCTTCCGGCTTTCGCGCAGCCACAGCGATGCCAGGAGAGCGAAGGGAAACAGGTCCACGCTCCAATAGTAGCCGACCGGCTCCCAGAAGAACACGAACGCACTCCAGGCCAGCGCCAGCATCACCACCGACGCATTCGAGCTCCACAGGCGGATCAGGCGCTCCCGCACACGGTGGCGGGAGCCGAGGGCCGCCACGACAGCGCAGCCAGCCACCAGGAGACCACCGTACAGGCGCCAGTAGGCCTCAGCGTTCTCCTGCGGGTTCAATAGGTTGCGTACCCAGGCCGTCTCCAGCACCGTGCCGATCACCCCGATGGTGCTTTTGACCGCCGCTTGCGGCCAGTGCACCTGAAGGCCGTGCTGAGTGTGCAGGTACATCAAGCTCCAGTTCAAAAACCCGGCCGGCTTTACCCCCGCCACCCGAGCCATCAGGGCGTATGCCGCCGCCACCCCCAGGGCCGTACCGCCCGCCCAGCCGGCGGCGAGCTTCAACCTGTCCTTGAAGGGCCCCGCGCCCGCCAGGACTAACCCGGCCGCTACGGCGGCCACCACCAGCGCCATCGCCTGGTGCAGCATGACGGCTGCAAACAGGGCCAGTCCGCCCGCTGCCAACCGCCGACGCGATGGCGCACCCGTTTCCGCTACCGTCCACAGAAACGCCACGACGAAGAGATCGAGCAGCGGATAGGGCTGGTTTTGCAACCCCAGGTTCCAGATGCGCGGAGAGAACGCGATGAAGATCGTCATCGCCAAGGGTAGAGCCAGCCGCTTGGTCAGACGCACCAGCAGCAGGCAGAACAGCGCCAGTGAGAAGGCATTGATGAGAATCCCGAAGAGCTGAAACGCCTCAGGCGAAGGCGATGCCACGGCCGAGGTCACCTCGGCGATGGCCTTTTGAATGGGATACCACAGCAGGTGATGCGGGTTGATGTAAACGCCTTGGGCGGGTCCGAGCGCCTGAAGCCGATAGATATAACCGTCGTAGTTGAACAGCGGCGGGCGCAGCAGCAGGTAGATGGACGAGACCGAGACAAACACGGCAGCGGCGGTGGCTAGGGCAGGGCCCCGCCCCCATGCACCGGTGTTGGCTGGAACATCTTGCCCGTTTGGCATCGGCATCGGCCGCTGGTAGTCCGACAAGTGTAGCAGCCAGGATTTCCGTTTTCGACTCCTGCCTGCGGTGGGATTCTACACCTGCCTGCCTCTGTTTCCTACTTTTGAGTCGAGTTAGTGAATCCTGGCGGGCTGGTGCAGACGGTGGGTTTTTGGCGTCGGCGATTTAGCGATGGTCAGTGCCGTCCTGACCGTGGGCTTTTCTCATGCCCGATACCCCAGCGGCAACCGCACGTTGACGAGTTGAATGGCGCGCGCCTGTACAGTCGCATTGTCCAGAGCAAAATTGTTATGACTCGACCATCGGCAATCTTCCGGCCGGTCCACCAGCCATTTCCACACGTGACTCGCCTATTAGGGCAGGCTATGCTTTCGCCACGCAGGGAAGAGCCCACGGTCAGAACTACACTGACCGTGGCTACGCGCTCGATGAGGCGCTCGACAGCCAAAACCCGACCGGACGATTGTATTCAGAGGCGGTCGGGCGTATGTTATCGGTCGGGCCGGAGGCCGATAAGGGAAATTCCGGTTAATCTCGCTCGAATCGATGTGGAGGGTTTTCGGACCATTCCACGGAATCCAGGAGGAAACATGAAGCTGACGATGGGGTCGATAATGGCGTTGTTGTCCGTCGCTGTGGTGGTCGTAGCGCAACAGACCGCGACGCCGAAATCCGATACGGAAATGCGGGCGATTGTCAACCTGCGAAAGTTCGCCGGGTGCGCGACATAAAAGTGGAAGTCACGCTGCGCGCCGGTCCTCCCAATAATTCTCAAAGCGGCCGTTGAGGTGGCAGGAGCGCAGGGCCAGGATGGCGTTGGCTCCCCGGAGGGTCCA